>CASBQB010000094.1 GCA_949127655.1 Chroococcales cyanobacterium PMM_0086
CTTTTTTGTCCCCACCAACAACCCCGTGATGTTTCTACTAGTAATCCTGGTTTAATAAAACGCTTTAACGGGGATTTTTCCAGGGTCTCGAAATAATCATCATAATCAGGGGTAGGAACATCATTAAGATTGTTAACAGTTGCTCTAGGAGCTTCTTTGGGGTCAACTCTCTTATTAATACGAGCACTAGGACCAATTACTCCATAAGGAAGTTTTTCAGGTGCAACATTGACCCCATAGTCTAACAATAATCGACACAAAGGGGCAAATAACTCATCCCCTTCACCCGAAGCGACAAAATCTACCCAGGGAAATTCTCGATGAGTTGTCACCCCCATCACTCCTTCACAGTTAGCTCCTCCCATTAGAGTGATGATTTCTGGATTGAGACTTTTGAGTCTTCTTAGTAGAGCCAAAGAAGCACAATGTTGCTGAAAAGTTGAACTACAACTGACTATTTTTGGCTCTAATTCTAAAATAGTTTGAGCCAGGTCTTCAATAAATACGCTAGCCTGTTCCCGAACTGCCCAAAACAATGCTTGAGCTTCGGAAGTCATTTTAACTATCTCGAAATATTCTTGATAATTGGGCTGATAATCGGGAAAAGCTAGATGAGAAAATGTCCATTCTCCTATTAAATCTTCCTCTTGAGTCGAATCAACAGTCAAATAGTGATTAATGCCAATTTGCTCGGCAAATCTAAAATTAGCATAGATAGCTTTTGAAGAAATCCCTACTCTGTTTAGACATCCTTTTAAGATTCCAATTCCAATAGAAGGACGTTGAAGTGCAGCATAAGGCATGAGAACAAAACAGACATCAAGCATTTTACTCCAGTGGTTGCTATCAAACCGGGAATTGTCCAAGTTCTCGGAATATCAGACTAGATTAAAACTATTACTGCTGGTACTATCCCTACACTTGTAGTTGCTGTTGACTCTACCGTCGCTTCCGCTGTTTGGACTGTATTTGTCTCGGTCGTTGAGGAACCGCCTCCTGCGACTAAGTCCAATGCTTCCTCACTTAGGGGTTGACCACTTCTTGTTGTTGGTGCTAGTGGTAGGACTAAGTAGCGAACATTTTCTGTATTAGAGACTATCTGAATCTCTAGGTCGTCTGGAATAGACGCGCCTGCTTCGCTCAGCACTTGTTTAGGATTAGCTAGCAGTTGTTCTTTGTACGCTTCATCGCGCCAAGCTCTTGCCACTACTTCTCCCCAGATTAGCTGATTTCTTTCACTGGCCATAATTATCACCTCTTGGATTTTATTAATTTAATTGGCAGAAGGACAGTACAGATGGGAATTGTCCTGGTTCTCAGAACATTAAATCATAACTACTACTGCTATTGCAGTAACGCCAGTTATAGTGACCGTCGTTTCTGTGGTTTGTACTTCTACTTCTGTTGTTGCTACTTCCGCTGTTTGGACTGTATTTGTCTCGGTCGTTGAGGAGCCACCTCCTGCTACTAAGTCTAATGCTTCTTCACTCAGGGGTTGACCAGTTCTTGTTGTGGGTGCTGGTGGTAGGACTAAGTAACGAACATTTTCTGTATTAGAGACTATCCGAATCTCTAGGTCGTCTGGAATAGACGCGCCTGCTTCGATCAGCACTTGTTTAGGATTAGCTAGCAGTTGTTCTTTGTACGCTTCATCGCGCCAAGCTCTTGCTACTACTTCTCCCCAGATTAGCTGATTTCTTTCACTGGCCATAATTATCACCTCTCTACTTTGATTGATTTCCTTCTGCACTGCTAATGTGCCTAAAAACAGGCACATTAGCTTAATTTCTCACAGAATTGTCCTGGTTCTCAAAACACTAAATCAAAACTACTACTATTGTTACTTCTGCTTCTGCGGCTACAGTAGTAGTCGTTTCCGTTGCTTCGACTTCTGTAGTCTCGGCTTCAGCTGTTTGGGTAGTATTTGTACTTGTGGCTTCGGAGCTACCTCCTGCAACTAAGTCTAATGCTTCCTCACTCAGGGGTTGACCAGTTCTTGTTGTTGGTGCTGGTGGCAGTACTAAGTAACGAACACCTTCTGTATTAGAGACGATCCGAATCTCTAAGTCTTCTGGAATAGATGCTCCTGCTTCGATTAACACTTGTTTAGGATTAGCTAGCAGTTGTTCTTTGTACGCTTCATCGCGCCAAGCTCTTGCTACTACTTCGCCCCAAATTAGTTCATTTCTTTCACTTGCCATAATTATCACCTAAAAAAATTTAATCAATTAAATTGGGGGAACTACTATCCCCCTCTCCCGTCCCCCAACTAGAAGAGGGAGGGGCAATTACTATTGAGGTTCTTCGTCTAAAAACCCGTTTTCCAGGAAGCTATTGAGGTTGTAGAAAGTTTCCTCGAGCGGCACTTCATACTGTTCATTGAGCAACAAGGCTAGGTCTCCAGCAGTTGAGTTGCCTTGGGCGATCGCACTAGTTAAGGCTTGTATCGGTTCAGGTTTCTCGAATCGAAATGTCTGCTTAAGAAAGGCAGAGGTGAGAATGAAGCCTTCTGCTGTTTCCTCATATCGCAGGTCTCGACGAAAAGCCAGGTGATCGCTATGACGAATGGAAGTATTCATGTGATTGTTAATCATCTCTAGCAACAATTGCTTGAGACTCTGTCCATCGGTAAACGTCCCTTCTTGATATATGCGATAGCCTAGTGGCCAACGGTCATCAGCATTACAAGGAGTAATTAGTTTGACCTGACGATCTACCATATTGAAGAGGAAACCTGAAACACAGGCGATCGTCCCTGAAAGCTTATCATCCCGATACTCTTCATTTTTCTTGTCTGCTTGCTTGCGATAATATTCTCGCGCTCTTCCTGATGCGTGTTTCCCTGTTTTCTTAGCTTCTTTGTTTTGGGTTACCAACTCAACAAAAGTCAACTCTTCGGCACTATATTCTCGATGAACCTGCCTTAGCACACCCACCGAAAGAATGGAGAAGCGATCTATAAAGCCGCCTTTTTCTTGGGACAATTTGAGAAGTTGACGAACCCTTTGAGGGTCTTTCATTGGTTGGGCAGAAGTGGTTTGTGGAAATCGCCCTAAAACACTATGAAAATCAACTAAAAATTTCTCATAGTCAGGATTATCTAAAGGATCACTTGCCCAATAGCAAAAACCCCTTGCTGCTGCTGGCCCGATGATTTCTTGTACGACTTCTAAGGTTTCTCGCCACAGTTTAGCATTCTCGGGGGTGTAGAAAAATATATCAGATAATTTCGGCGCTGCTACTCCACAAAACCAACAGCCAACCGAACAGCCTTTGCTTAATTCAAAGGATACAGAGGCATGAACAATAGCCTCACTTACCTTTGGTCCTAGTTGACTATCACAGCGCTTAATTTGTCTATTTCGCCAACTTTTAAAGCGTGGATTATTGGAAGCACACAGGCACTGCTGCATCTGGGCGCGATGTTGTTTTTTTTCTCTGATAAATGCTCGATAGCGAAGGACAGACAGGGGTGGTATTTGAGAATTATCCCATGCTTGACAATATTCCTCATCCCACAGTAGTCTTACTTCTTCTGGATCTATTGTTAATCCTAATTCATACCGTTTAACAACTTCTCTTGGATTAACTATAAATTCTTCTCTAAATTCTTGATCTGCAACAAATCGTTCTAATAATTTTTTGATTTCACCCATTTGACGTATATATTCAGTATCTGGTGTTTCCACTGAACGGTATGTAATAATTGGTTTTATTTGTTGCCGCAAAAACTCTATATCTTTAGTTATCATTGATGATGCCTACCTTCTATTTATAATAAATACTGAGCAATCGTCAAATTTAGTGTTTCAATAACACTTCTGTATCCCATTTTAAGATATTTCTTTTTTTTTGATTATTAATTAATATAAATTAATTATTACAATTTCTTAATATTAATTATCATAATTTTGTCTTATTAAATTAGGAAAAGAGCACTCAGTGCTCACATTTCCGTTTACTACAAAAGTTTTGTAGGAGAGATCGATATCGTCTCAAAACCTGTAATTTCTAACCATTACGGCATAAGCAAGGTCTAGTACCCTACCCTACGGGCTGTTGACTAAAGGTCTGCCCGCAGGGTCTACGTCAACGGGCGGCTGCGCCCACATCGTCTCGTAGAGAAGCATCAAGTAGCGCGTCTACAAACATTTTGCCTGCGAGTATTGTAAATAATCACTCAAAATATAGACCTATCTAGTCAAATATCGTAAAAAAGACTAGTTTTAGGATACAATAACAAGCGAGAGGTCACTGATTTCAAACCTAACTCAATAAAAA
>CASBQB010000095.1 GCA_949127655.1 Chroococcales cyanobacterium PMM_0086
ATTGACCTGATCCCCTATTCATCCTTGCGTCAAAGCATACTTGACTATATCAAATGATTACCCAAACTAAAAGCCTAGCTACTAAAATAAGAGCAGACTTCCCTATATTGCACCAGAAAATCAACGACAAACCCCTCATCTACTTCGATAATGCAGCCACTTCCCAAAAGCCTAAAGCGGTATTAGAGGCAATTAAACACTATTATGAGTATGATAATGCTAACGTTCATAGGGGGGCACATACCCTCAGTGTAAGAGCAACAGAAGCTTATGAAAGAGCTAGAGAAAAAGTAGCAGATTTTATTAACGCAGCTAGTCCTCAAGAAATAGTCTATACCCGCAATGCTACAGAAGCGATCAACCTAGTAGCTTATAGTTGGGCATTAAATGAACTAAAAGCTGGAGATGAAATCATTCTCTCAGTCATGGAGCATCATAGTAATTTAGTACCTTGGCGTATGGTAGCACAAAGAACAGGTGCAGTAATTAAATATGTAGGTTTAACAGAAGATGAGGAGTTTAATTGGTCTGAGTACCTCTCTTTACTCTCCTCGGGTACCCGACTAGTTTCTATTGTCCATGTTTCCAATACATTAGGCTGTGTTAATCCTGTAGAGGCTATAGTTAGTAAAGCACATCAAGTAGGAGCAAAGGTCTTAATTGATGCTTGTCAAAGTGCCCCCCATAAACCCCTAGATGTCCAAAAAATAGGCTGTGACTGGTTAGTCGCCAGTGGACATAAAATGTGTGGACCGACTGGGATCGGCTTCTTATATGGCAAGCAGAGTATCTTAGAGGCGATGTCTCCTTTCTTGGGGGGAGGAGAGATGATTGCAGAGGTCTTTTTAGAGAGGTTCACCTGCGCCGATCTACCTCATAAATTTGAAGCTGGTACCCCTGCTATCGCAGAAAGCATTGCTTTAGGCGCTGCAATAGACTATTTAACCAACATAGGTATAGAAAACATAGCAGCATATGAGGCTCAATTGACAGAGCATCTCTTTAACCGACTAGAAGAAATACCTCAATTGAGAATATATGGACCCCAAAAACCTGGACGCGCTGCTTTAGCTGCTTTTAATGTAGAGGGACTTCATGCTAGTGATCTAGCAACCCTTTTAGATGAAGCAGGAGTGGCTATTCGTTCAGGACACCACTGTACACAACCCTTACATAGACTATTCGCTGCCAGTGGAAGTGCTAGAGCAAGTCTCTACTTTTACAACACCTTAGCAGAAATAGATGATTTTATCCTGATTCTCAAGGAAACTCTCAGCTTTTTTGGAGTTTGAAGGTTACTTTCTGCAACTAGCTAAACCTTCAAGCTATAATAGAGGGATCACCAAAAAAATATAAGAGGTAGCCTATCGAAACTCTTTACGGAAACTTAAAAGGACTCAAATCAAGTCAAATTAAGCAACTCCAAAAAATCTATCACCAACACTTACCGATCGACTGTCTGACAACTTTTGAATTTGCTCAACGGATAGCTGCAATCAGCAGTGAAATTCAACAGCCTATCTCTACCTACATTAACAGAAGGGGCCAGGTAATTAGAGTAGGGGTAGGAAGTCCTAGACAGACACAGATCCCTTTATTAGAACTGCCGCGTTATGGTGCAGAAAGACTCTCAGGCATTCGCTGTCTGACAACCTGTTTAGAGGAATCTTTACCTACTGATTCTAGTTTAACAGCCATGGTGCTTCAGCGCCTAGATGCCTTAGTAACACTCAGTCTGACTGGAGGTGGTTTTCAAAAAAGAGGCGGGGGTGTAACAGGTTATGTACAACAAGCTTACCTTGCCCATTTACTGCCTGTGTCTGAGTTTAACCCAGACCATCGCTACTATTGGACAGTCTCACCCCCTCTGAGTCTAGAAACCCTGACTCAACAAGACTTTATCAGTTTAGTAGAAGGACTAGAAGCCGAATTTCAACGTGAATACATCGCCCAAAAGGTAGACAAAGACCAGGATAGAGTGATCTTAATGGGGGTGATGACCCAGAAGACCACAACCGAACAGTTCACCGAAACCATGATCGAACTAACTCGCCTTGTAGAAACTGCAGGAGGCGAGGTTTTAGAGGTTTTAGAGCAAAAAAGATCCTCAACCCATCCACAGACTGTTGTAGGGGCAGGAAAGGTAGAAGAGATCGCCTTAAGAGCGCAGAGCCTGGGAGCTAATTTAGTGGTTTTTGATCGAGATCTCTCACCGACCCAAATACGCAACTTAGAGATGCAAATAGGGGTAAGAGTAATTGATCGCACAGAAGTAATTTTAGATATCTTTGCACAAAGAGCACAGTCTCGCGCTGGAAAACTTCAAGTTGAACTAGCCCAATTAGAATACCAGCTACCACGTCTAATCGGTAGAGGACAGTCCCTCTCTCGTTTAGGTGGTGGAATAGGCACTAGAGGACCAGGTGAGACCAAATTAGAGACAGAACGTCGAGCTATCCAACGCAGGATCGCCAGATTACAGGAAGAAGTGAATCTCTTAATGGCGCATCGTTCTCGTCTACGTCAACAGAGACAGAAACAAGAAGTCTTTTCTATAGCTATTGTCGGTTATACCAATGCTGGTAAGTCAACTCTTCTCAATGCCTTAACTCAAGCAGAAGTCTATGTAGCTGACCAACTATTCGCTACACTCGATCCAACAACAAGAAGAGTGCAGGTTCCTAACCTTACCACAGGTGAGTTAATTACTATCCTTTTAACAGATACTGTGGGTTTTATCCATGAACTTCCTGCTGAGTTAGTGGATGCCTTTCGAGCTACTCTAGAAGAAGTCATCGAGGCCGATGCCCTCCTCCATTTAGTTGATTTATCTCATCCAGCTTGGGAAAATCAATTTAAGTCTGTTTTGAAAATTCTTGAGGATATGCCTTTTCTACCTGGCCCTATGTTGTGGGTTTTTAATAAAATAGATCAGGTAGCTCCGGGAATGCTAGATTGGATTAAAGGGCATTATCCTGATGCAGTGCTGATTTCTGCTACTTCTCGCTTAGGACTAGATGAATTACGCAACCGTCTAAGTCAGATAGTTCATAACTAATTGAACCAATAATAATTCTGAACCTCGTTTAAGTTAACTAATTCTATAGTTACTATTGGTTAACTTGTAGATATTATTAACTTATCATAGATATAAATAAATAATGGATTGTTAAACCGTACATTTTAATATAGATTAAAAAGATATCAGATCTAACTAGATTTTTGAGGTGAGGAGTAGTTTGTGAAAAATTATCAAATATCTTTTGTCTTCATAGCAACTTTATGTTCTCTAATCAATCCAGAAACAGCTAAAGCAGCACCAAAAAGCTTGATCCCTGTACGAACCCAACAAGTTCAAAACTGGAATACTGCTTCGAGTGACCCAATGTCTCAGATTACCTCTGTCTCAGAATTAAGAGATGTTGCACCGACTGATTGGGCCTTTGAGGCTTTAAGAAGTTTAGTTGAACGTTACGGTTGTATAGTAGGTTATCCTGATCGGACATTCAAGGGGAATAAAGCGCTCAGTCGTTGGGAATTTGCTGCAGGTCTAAATGCTTGCTTGAATACAATGGAAAGACTGATCCAAGAAGGAGGGATAAGTAAAGATGATATCAATAAACTGAAAAGACTAGTTGAAGAATTTAGGGGTGAACTAGCAGCCCTTGGTGCGAAAATAGACAACCTAGAAGGGCGCGTCAGTTTCTTAGAAAATCATCAGTTCTCAACCACCACTAAATTAAATGGTGAAGTTATCTTCTCTATTAGTGGGGCCACAGGAGGAGAACCTGGCAATAAAGGTTCACAAATAGTTTTTAATGATCGCGTACGTTTGAATTTAGTTACTAGTTTTACTGGCAAAGATACCTTAATTACTGGGTTACAAGCTTATAACTTTACAGGTGGAACCTCAGTCTTATTCCCTAAAAATGGCTCACCTTTGAGCGAAGGAATGACTAAACTGAACTATGAGCCACAATTTCCAGGTCTTAACCCTCAGAATCTTACTCGAGCTTGTGGTAATAATAGTGTTTGTATTTATAAGTTACTTTATCTTACTCCAGTAGCAGACAATTTTACTCTCTTTATCGCTCCGATGGTTGAGGTTTCAGATGCTTTTCCAGCTATTATTCCTTTTAGTAGTGAAGGACAAGGCGCTATCTCTCGTTATGCGGCACTTAATCCAGTCCTGAGAGTCTCTGGAGGCACATCAGAAGCAGGTTTAGCTACGGCTGCGGGTTTCATCTTTACACCTATTCCCTCTGTAGACTGGAGGGCACTCTATGCCAGTGTAAATGCTTCATTACCACAGAATCAAGGCTTTCCAGGGACTCCTTTAGGCGCTGGTTTATTCAATGGTAGCTATGTTGCTTCTACTCAGCTAACCCTTAAACCTAGCAGTGATCTTGATATCGGTTTGAATTATGCACATAGCTATCACCAGATTAATATCACAGGTTTAGGACTCAGTAGCTCATCTACAGGCGTTTTAGGAGGCTTACCTCTAGATACGCCAGTATCAGTAGATTCTTTGGGGGCTAGTTTAACTTGGCGCATTACTCCTGAAGTCCACTTTACTACTTATGGATCTTATTTTATGGTTAACCAAGCAGGTCAAGGTAGTGCTTATAGTAATCTTACTAGCTGGATGGCCGGGCTTTACTTCCCTGATGCTTTTGTCAAGGGTAACTCTGCAGGTATTTTAGGCGGACAACCACTCTATACTACTGCTGCTGGTAATGGTGCCAACTTAAATGCTGGTGTAGTTAATCATACTATACCTTATCAAATAGAGGCTTTTTATAACTTCCGAGTCACCAACAATATCAGTATTACTCCAGGTGCCTTTGTCATCTTCAATCCCGAAAGCGATTCCGCTAACAGTACTACAGGTGTTTTTGTACTGAGAACTACTTTCACTTTCTAAATTGAGTAAAGTGGGACACGTTGTAAAATTTAGCTTGTTTAAAGGAAATAATAAAAATGCGCTATGCAGTTGTCATCGAAAAAACTCAATCTAACTATTCTGCTTATGTTCCAGATTTACCTGGATGTGTTGCCACAGGAGAAACAATTCAAGAAATTAAACAAGAAATTGCTACAGCTATTTCATTTCATATAGAAGGATTAAAAAAAGAAGGTTTACTAGTACCACAACCAAGTATTGTTTGTGAATATATAGAAGTTGCTTAATTCAAGTAAGGTCATTTAGCTCCTTGTCAAATAAAAAAACCTTAACTTAATTCAAAGTACCATGACAGACAAAACCAGCCCAATAGTAAGGATTAGCGAAAGGGTACTCCTGCTCAGAGAGTAGAGATATCAGTGGCGAGTATTTTTCTACAGTTCCGATAAGAAGAGCGAGACGAACTATTGTACTTTTTAATACAGAGTACCTTGACTTATTATTCCAAATTTGGTAGATTTTAGACCGACTAAAATCTATATAAATAAGTGGTCAAAGAACAATTGTATTATGTGTCTTCTGCGAAAGAGGATGTGAAACTTATTGCCGAACGTTTGAAACGCGCTACAGCAGATTATGAAAGTAGAGGAACGTGAATGAACGATTTGGAAATTACTCACGGCACGACAAACGTCTTCGCTGATCTTGGTTATCTAGATGCTGCAGAACGGCAGACAAAAACACGTCTGGCCTTAGTCATTAACGAACTTCTCAAAAGCCGCAAGTTAAAACAGAGGGAAGCGGGGCCACATACTGCTTAATATCCCACAACCCAAGGTCTCAGCACTGAAAAACTATCGGCTTGAGCAATTTTCAGTTGAACGGTTGATGGAATTTCTCACTGCACTGAACCAAGATGTAGATATTATGATCCGTCCTCACAACAATACTAGAGAGTCTGGACATATTTCAGTTCTAGCAGTTCAGCCAGATTAGCATCTTTTCTACATAACTCTTAAAGTAGTGATAATCAAGAAAGTAGATGTCTAAAAACATAGATCATGACCGATTATTTAAAGAATTAATTTCGACTTTTTTTGAGCAAGTTCATTGAGCTATTCTTTCCCCAAGTAATGACTTATTTGGACTGTAAATCAGTCATTTTGTTAGACAAGGAAGTTTTTACTGATGTTACGGAGGGAGAACGGCATGAAAGTGATTTAGTGGCACAGGTTAAGTTTCGAGGAAAACGTTCTTTTTTTCTGATTCACATAGAAGCACAAGCGAGTTCTTCAAAAGACTTTAATCAGCGAATGTTTATTTATTTTGCTAGGCTAGACCCAACCCGTATAATACTTCTCGATGGTTAGATTCTAGCTGTTTTGCTCTTTCAAAGCAGTTTAGCGCTTCTTTATACTGCCCTTGCTCTAAAAATTTATGACCTTGTTGAAGTAAGAAAGATGTTGACATAGATAAAGAACTTTGTAGTTAGTTATTGGTATTTATTGTACTGTAAAGCTTCCAAGAGCTAATTGCCAATCAAGATTTATTGCTACTCAAAGTCTTCTAAAGGTCTTCTTCTGCATATTTATCTAAAACTGTCATAAGTTCACAAGCCAATTCATGTAGATTATCTCTCAGTGATTGTTCCTCATCTTCTCCTTCGGACTGTATATTTAAGTCACGGCGAAGTCTTCCTTCTCTAATCCTAGTACCACTCAAACCTACTTGCTCAGTTAAGATCTCTAAAGCAGATCCCGACCATTCTTCAATCTCTTTTTGCCGTCTAATTTGCTCTAACTTCATTAGCAGATCTCTGGGAGCGTCTAATTGATACAGTTCCTGGTGGTGTTAGCTATGTAGTGAAAAGTAATAAAAAGACTATTTGCTATTAAGAATAGTTGATTTGAATTATTGACAACTTTAAAAAATTATAATAAATAATAAAATTATAATTATAATA
>CASBQB010000096.1 GCA_949127655.1 Chroococcales cyanobacterium PMM_0086
GCAGTCGTTGAAGCACTCAGAGAAGCACTATTAAAAGGTTATCAGCGTTATCGGCGCTCGCAAGGAACAGGTCATCAATTTCAAGATGATTATTTTGATAACTTTGAAGTCAGACTAGATACAGAGGAAGAAGGCTTTCAGGTTCTAGCAATGAAAATCATCGTTGAAACTGTTGTCAATACAGATCACGAGATTTCACTAGAAGAAGTCTTCGAGATAGCAAAAGAAGCTCAAGCCCAACTCGGAGATGAAGTGGTTTCCGATGTAACCCCTAGTCAGAAGGAGTTTGGGCGCATGGCTGCTATGCAAACCAAACAAGTATTACTGCAACAATTGCGAGACCAACAGCGCAAAATGATCCAAGAAGAGTTTCAAGAACTACAAGAAACTGTCCTTCAAGGAAGAGTAGTACGGTTTGAGAAGCAAAATGTGATTATGGCGGTTCAAAGTACCTATGGACAACCGGAGGTAGAAGCAGAACTACCTAAAAAAGAACAACTTCCCAATGATAACTATCGGGCTAATTCTACCTTTAAGGTCTATCTGAAGAAGGTTAGGGAAGGCTCACACCGAGGACCTCAATTAATCGTCTCTCGCACTGCAGCTGGACTAGTAGTAGAACTTTTTACTATTGAAGTTCCCGAAATTGAGGAAGAAATAGTTCGTATTGTTGCGGTTTCTAGAGAAGCGAATCCGCCTTCTTCTCGTCAAGGGCCTAGGACCAAGATAGCTGTCGATACTTTAGAGAGAGATGTCGATCCTGTGGGTGCTTGTATTGGTGCAAGAGGTTCTCGTATTCAAGCAGTTGTCAATGAACTCAGGGGTGAAAAAATAGATGTCATTCGCTGGTCACCTGATCCTGCTACCTACATTGCTAATTCTCTAAGTCCTGCTAAGGTTGATCAGGTTCTTTTAGTTAATGCTGATGAACGTCAGTCTTTAGTTTTAGTTGGCGATAATCAATTGAGTCTAGCTATTGGGAAAGAAGGACAAAATGTCCGTCTAGCTGCACGTTTGACAGGTTGGAAAATCGACATCAAGGAAACCAAGTACTATAAAGCAGAGCAGGAACAGCAAAAAGAGACAGTTGCTTCTGGAGTAGATTATGATGAGTAACCTTATGAGTTATGCTGCCCAATTATCGTCGCTGTATTAGTTGCCGCAAGGTTGCTCCTAGGGGAGAGTTTTGGCGTATTGTCAGAGTCGCTTCTCCTAGGGGGATAATTCAACTGGATCAAGGAATGGGTCGCTCAGCTTATCTGTGTCCTTCTGCCTCTTGTTTAAAGGGAGCTAAGTTAAAGAACCGTTTGGGACGTGTTCTAAAAGCTCCCGTTCCAGATGGGATATTTGAGTCTTTGCAAGAACGTTTAACGGTTTTTTGTGATAACCAGAAAGAATGAAACTATGCTATGCCTAAGGTAAAGATTTCTAGATCCAAAGGGAGGCTGTTTTGTGTTTGATTGGGAGGACTTGGGTGAGAAGACTTTAAGTAAAATTGCCACCGTGGCAATTTCTTCTGTGATTAAAGATGCTAAAGAATTAGATGTACAAGTGAAAACTAACCCTAATTTACTGGCAAAAGGAACTTTAGAATTTCTGATCATTGAAGCTAAAGAAATTCAAGTAACTTCTTCTCTACTCGTAGATGAAATGAGAATTGTTCTCCAAAAAATAGAAGTTAATCCCTTTAAAGCTTTAATGGGAAACATTCAACTCAACGCGCCAAGTCAAGGAATTTCACATTTCTCTATCTCAGAAAAAAATCTATTACAATTTTTGATAGATTATCCTTGGGCAGATTCAATCACAAAGTATGAAGTGATAAGTCATTATTTAAGTCTTTCTAATTTAGGTCAGATATATCTCAAGCTGGAGCTTTTAGTTGCTAAAGAAAATCAAATTAAACAGCTAGAACTATTAATAGAACCAAATATTACTGCTCAAGCAGAAATCCAATTAGAAATTGTAGATTGTACTCAAAGAGACGAATTCAGACAGGGGATCAGTGATTTGTTGTTAAAACAGTTATTATCAATATTTAATTTAACTGAGTTGGTTATTGAGGGATTATCTTTTAAAACTCATCAGATTATAATTAGAGCTGGTTGGTTGATTTTAGAAGCTAAAACACAATTAACTCATTTCCCCTCAACTAGGTAACCATAGAATAATCTCTATGGTTTACTAAAAACAGACTAGTCTAGGTGAATATATCTAAGTTTGATAATAAATATTTCAGTATAATAACTGATAATGATTCCTATCAAGAAAGTCTACCATAGAATACATAGAATCCTCTGTCCTAATTTTATGCAAACTTTATCAACCCATCAAGTATTAAGAACGATTTATAATACACCAACCAATAGCCAGCCCGCTAACATTGTTGTTATAGATGACCATAGCCTCGTTCGGACAATTATCGTTGATTTAATGTCTTTAGAAGGCTACCGAGTAACTGAATTTGATTCCAGCGTTAATTTGATTCAGGAAATTACGAAGATACAACCTGATGTAATTTTGCTGGATATA
>CASBQB010000097.1 GCA_949127655.1 Chroococcales cyanobacterium PMM_0086
CGCTTTAAAATTATCCCCTTTATCTTTTTAACAGCTAGGGGAATGACTTTAGATCGTATTCAAGGTTATCAAGCTCATTGTGACGCATATTTATCTAAACCATTTGAACCAGAAGAACTGCGAGTAGTGATCAGTAATTTAATCGAGAGAAGAAGCGAAACAAGCCAAGCACAGAGTAAAACAGCTAAATTAGAAGAGATATATCAGGAGATCAAAGAACTCAAAGAACAGCTAGGGCATTCTTCGACTGCAGCAGTAGGAATGGTGATAACTCCCATGCCTCATAAAATTGATTTAACACCTAGAGAACAAAGTGTTTTAGAATTAGTCTCAGAAGGGCTGATGAATAAAGAAATTGCCGTGCGTTTAAATACTAGCGTACGCAATGTAGAAAAGTATGTCAGTCGTCTCTTCGGTAAAACAGGAACCAATAGTCGCACAGAATTGGTTCGTTTTTCCCTCAAACATGGACTTACACAATAATGACTATTGGTCGGACTCCTGTTCGTTATTATCCTAAAGCTTCTATCGAAAGACGCATCTACGCCTTTTTAATTGATTTTGTCGCTGTTTGGCTATCAAGTTCTTTCTTAACTAGTTGGTTTGTCCGAAGCGCTGTTTTCCTGTTTTTATGGTGGATTTTGCGGGTAATCATAACCAGTAAAAATCAAGGACAAAGTTTAGGTCATTGGTCAATGGATATGAAAGTAATTGATCCTCGTTTTGATCGTACTCCTGGAATATTAGAGTTGACAAAACGGGAAGGAGTGATAGGTTCTGTGGCTGTTTTAGCTATGTGGGGTTTAGAAATTGGCTTTGCTAATGGCCTATCAATGATCCTCTTACTTTCTCCTCTTTTAGTTGATGGAGGGGTTGCCTTATCAGATCCTGAATTTTACCAAGCTGTACATGATCGTATTGCCGGAACTCTAGTTGTAACCACTAAAAGAGGTTTTTCTTTAGATTTACGCATCAAAAGACTTTGGTTGCTAGTCAAGCGTCGTTTACGAAGTAAAAAATACTAAAACTGACTAGGAACCTGATGTCATGGCAGTAACAGGCATTTTAGCAAAGATCATCCGACCTGCTGCTGTCTGTAAGGCAGAAGTGACTATTACTCTCACTTCACCACCTAGATACTCTTTTCCCTCTTCTACCACAACCATTGTTCCATCGTCTAGATAGCCAATTCCTTGTGTAGGTTCTTTACCTGGTTTGAGGATTTTTAAATCTAGAGTATCCCCAGGTAAATAGATTGGACGTATTGCTTGTGCTAAATCATTGACGTTTAAGACTGGCACTTTTTGTAGGTTGGCAACTTTACTTAAGTTATAGTCATTAGTCAGTAAGGTTGCATTGATTTCTAGGGATAACTGCACTAGTTTGGCATCTACTGTGGAGATATCCTCATAATCTGCAGGATGGATGACAATTTGATCAGGGTAGAGTTCTTGAAGACGATTAAGTATGTCTAGTCCGCGTCTTCCTCTTACTCTTTTTTGATCATTATTAGAATCAGCTAGTTGTTGTAGTTCTTGTAGTATGAATTGAGGTATTAAAAGCTGTCCTTCAATAAAGCCTGTTTCTAAGAGGGGTTCAATCCTACCATCAATAATACAACTTGTATCCAGGATTTTAGGCGGTGACGGTTTTAAGGTTCCTTCTGCTACTAGGAGGCTTTCAATACTATTCGGGTTAATTAGACGTAAGAAAGTCCGACCATGTGTATCAGCTAAACTGACCCCTAAAAAGGAGAACATTACACTACCCAGAATAGCTATTAAGGGTTTAATAAAAGCGAATTCTTTAGGAATAGGTAATACAAAAATCGGAGCTAACATTAGATTAGCAATTAATAGACCAATCACTAAACCGACTGCACGGGTTAGAATGACCTCAATGGGAGTTTTGCGAATCTGTGTTTCTAGCCTTCTGTAGGTGGTTTGAGCAACTAAACCAAGTGCCAGTCCAATCACTGAGGCGAACCCCGCTGCTAAAGCGCGAAGGGCTTCTATATTAGAAATTTGCTCTTGAATGCCCAAAGGAAGGAGATCTACGCTCTTAAACCCGACCCCAGCAGCAGCAATGACGAATAATAGGATAATAATGGCATCAAGCATGGTATGAATTTCCCAAATAATGGCGAGACTTTGACCTTTATATTAGTAAATAAATACCGTATAAAAAGTTAGTCTAATTCAATTATAGTCCGCTTTTTTCTAGGCAGAGTTTATCAAGTTTAATGAGCAGTGTTTGTGTTTTGAGAGATTATCTGGTCAGTTATTCCCGCACGATTTAAAATTTCTGGGATTAATTCCTCTCTTTTAACAGCCATCAAATGCACTCCTTGGGCAAGATCTTTGGCTAGTTTAATTTGTTCTGCAGCAATATTGATGCCTTCATCTAGTGGATCAGTTGCCTTATCTAGACGTTGAATAATGCTCTCTGGAATGTTCACTCCTGGAACACAACGATTGATAAAGAGGGCATTTTTAGCTGATTTTAAGAGAAATATACCAGCGAGGATCGGACGATCACAGCCTACAGCTATTTGGGTCATAAATTTTTCTAGTTTGTCAAAGTCTGTGATCAGTTGACTTTGAAAGAACTGGGCACCTGCCTCAATTTTACGTTCAAAACGACTCTGTAAGCCTGACCAACTCCCACACTGAGGATCTACTGCTGCACCTGCTAAAAGCTTTAATGGGGCATCTGGAAGGGCATTTTCTTGGCTATCTAGACCTTTATTCAGGTTAGCAATCATTTTTAGTAAACGAACTGATTCTAATTCAAAGACCGAACGTGCTTGAGGATGATCGCCAGCTTTGACAGGATCACCAGTTAAAGCTAGTATATTACGGATACCTAAAGCATAGGCTCCCATTAAATCAGCTTGTAAGGCAATACTATTACGATCCCGACAAGTGATCTGACAAATGGGTTCTATTCCCTGTTGTAATAGCAATACTGAAGCAGCAAGCGAAGACATCCTCAAAACGGCCCTACTGCCATCGGTAATATTAACAGCATGAACCTTTCCTTGTAGAATTGCTGCTACTTCTAGCATACGGGAAGGATCACCGCCTTTGGGTGGTGTTATTTCGGCTGTGATTAAAAATTGCTTTTCTTGAATTGCTTGTTGAAATCTACTTTTCATATTTTAAAAAGCCTAGTGCATCTTTAACTCTTAGTAATGTCTTTTCTGCTACTTTCTCTGCTTGCGCTTTTCCTTGCTGAAGAACTCCCTTAAGATAGTCAGGTTCACTGATAATTGCCTGATAGCGAGTCCCAATAGGCTTAAGCGACTCAATAATTACTTCACTCAGAAGGGGTTTAAATTGCCCCCAACCCATTGTGCTACATTCTTGGGCTACTTCTTCTTTAGTTTGCCCAGAAAGTAGGGTATAGAGTGTTAAGAGATTGTGACATTCTGGACGTTGGGGGTCATCAAAAGTTAGTCCTTTGATGGGGTCTGTTTTGCAACGTTTCAGTTTTTGGGCGATTTGATCGGGTGAGTCTAGTAGATTAATCCGACTCATTTCTGAGGGGTCAGACTTGGACATTTTAGAGGTTCCATCGGTGAGACTCATTACTCTAGCGCCTTCAGTGAGGATCAGCGGTTGAGGCATTTTGAAAATAGGCTCAGTTGAGGTGCCAAATTGATCATTAATACGAATTACGATATCACGAGTTAACTCTAGATGCTGTTTTTGATCTTCCCCTACAGGAACTTTATCTGCATCATAGAGGAGAATATCAGCAGCCATCAGAACGGGATAATCTAGTAACCCTACACTGACATTCTCTCCTTGTTTTTTGGCTTTTTCTTTGTATTGAGTCATCCGCTCCAGCCAGTTCAGAGGGGTGATACAGTTAAGTAACCAAGCTAACTCACTGTGTGCGCTGATGTGAGATTGAATGAAGATGGTTGAATACTCTAAATCAATACCACAGGCTAGGTAAATAGCTGCTATGTTGTAGGTATCCTGGGCGAGGGTTTTGGGGTTGTGTTGGGCAGTAATAGCGTGTAGATCAACCACACAGAAGAAATTCTCAAACTCTTTCTGAAACTTAACCCAGTTACTAATTGCGCCTAAATAATTACCTAAATGTAAGTTACCTGTAGGTTGAACACCAGAGAGAATTCTTGCTTTTGTCATTGTTGATTTTTAATAGGGAATTTAAAAGGCTATTTTGCTCGGGCTTGCATTAAAATCTCTATGGTTTCTAGATGATTATTGCTTTGAGCTAACATTAAAGCAGTATATCCGCCCTGATTTTTAAGCTCCAGAGCAAGATCAGCAATCTGTAGAAGCTGCTTAATTATCTTAACCTCCCCTTGATGACTAGCCCACATTAAAGCTGTGGAACCAGAATAATCAGTTAAATTAACATCAGCCCCTGCTTTGAGGAGAATATGTACTAAGTCACTTCTACCTGTTATTACAGCAGAGATCAAAGGTGTCTTGCCATCCTCTAGATAGATATTAGAGTTAGCCCCTCCCATTAGTAAAATTGTTACTGCTTCTAGATTACCTTTTAAGAGGGCAACACCTAAAGGGGTCTCTCCTTGATTACTATAATTGGGTTCTGCTGCATACTCTAATAAGATTTGAACGATGTCCAGATGTTGTTGCAAGGTAGCAATTAAGAGAGGAGTATCACCAATATTATCTACTTGATTGGGATCAGCGCCTAATTCTAAGAGGCTTTTAACTATCTCTAAATGACCTTCTAAGCTGGCTAAATGCAGGGCGGTTGACCCGTCTGCATCCTGTGTATTGATAGGTACCCCAGATGCCAATAATAGTTTAAGTATTGCTTTTTTTCCTTCTGCTGCTGCTATTAAAAGGGCTTCGGTTAAACTTTCTTTATTTAGTTCAGGTTCTGCTTTTAATAAAAGGGGAATCAGGCTATGAGCATCTCTCCTGATGGCTATATTTAAGGCTGTAGACTCATCTTTGTCCTGTAGATTGACGTTTGCACCTGCTTTCAATAATCTCTCTAGAATAGCTTTATTTCCCTTATAGACGGCAACCATTAAAGCGGGGGTGTCATCTTGGTTGGTTTGATTGACATCTGCGCCATACTCTAAAAGAAGCTCTACTATTTCTAGTTGATTGGTTGCTGCTGCTAACATCAAAGGTGTTAATCCTGGCGGTGTTTTACTGAGATTAACATCTGCGCCATTTTTTAAAAGTATTTTAACTATCTCTAGATCTTTTAGATTAATAGCATTTAATAAAACTGAGGTTCTTTCCTCATCTTGACTGTCTGGACTATATCCTTGATCTAATAAGGCTTGTAATTTCTTACATTCTTTTTGTTGAACGGTTTGTATAACTAATAAGTCGCTTGATGAGACCATAGACTCAAGGGAGCAAAGATTACTTTAAACCCTTTTTAGCATAATTAGGCTGCTGTTTAACCAGGTGAAGCGATTAAATTTGTGCCTTAACCCATTGCCGAAAAGCTCTTAAAGCTGGACTCCTACCAACTGAACGTGCTTGTTCTACACAGTGGTTGATTGCCTCAATAATGGGTAAATTAGGAAAAGTTGGGCTAGTCTTAGATTGAATATACTTTTCTTTATATAGTATATATATCCTTAAATAACTGTTTTCAAAAACCCAGATTTCTCGAACGCCTAAAGCTTGATAAACATCTAATTGAGTCTTAGAGGTAAGATCAATTTCAATAACCAGATCAGGAGGGGGATCGACAGTCAAATCAAGGCGATCTCGACCAATCATTTGCCGATGGTTTTGAATATAGAAAGACTCATCGGGTTCGATTCCTCTTTCGATATCTTGACGCTTGAAGGTTGAAGAACCAAATGATTCACAGTCGATCTCTAATTCTTCTAACAAGATTTTCACCAGGTCGCCAATAATGCCCTTAATTACTTCATGTGCTGGTAAGGGAGTCATAATTTCTAGTATTCCCCTACTATAGGTAATACGAGAATTGCGATGTTCTCCTAACTCTTGCAAAATTGCTTCAAATTGCTGCCAGGATATTTCCTTGAGGATAACCCGTTGTCCCTGTGTAACTTGAATTTGCTTAAGTTGGAGGGTGACCATTATCTGTAATTGTTAAATCTCTAAACCTTGGTAGCCCGATTAGCTTGGACTTTTTCAACCTCTCTTTCTCTTTTACCTCGCCAAAATAAACGTAGTGGGGTACCGATAAAGCCTAATTGACTGCGAAACTGTCCTTCTATATAACGACGATAGTTTTCATTAAAGCGGTCAGGATCGTTGACAAAGAGAGTGATAGTAGGCGGTTGGCTTTTTACTTGTGTTCCATAGTAGATTTTACCCTGTTTTCCTTGTCTGGTAGTTGGGGGAGTATGCCAACTGAGGGATTCTTCTAAAACTTGATTAATCACAGAGGTTGTCACGCGGCGACGATGTCCTTCTGCAGCTATATCAATATGATCCAGGACTTTTTCTACTCTTTGGCCTGTTATTGCACTGATAAAGATCATTTCTGCCCAATCCATATAATATAGGCGACTGCGAATGAGCTTTTCAAAGTCATAGATGGTTTGATTGTCTTTAGTTATGGCATCCCATTTATTAACTACTAGAACAACAGCGCGTCCTTCTTCAACAACTCTTCCTGCAAGTTTTAGGTCTTGTTCTGTCACTCCATCTACAGCATCAAGAACCATCAAGACTACATCAGCCCTTCTGATTGCTTTAAATGAGCGGTTAATGCCAAAAAACTCTGCTCCATATTCGACATTTTTTTTGCGTCTGATTCCTGCAGTATCAATCAGACGGTAAGTCACTCCATTGCGTTCAACCAGCATATCAATTGTATCGCGGGTGGTGCCAGAAATAGGGCTGACTATTGCTCTTTTTTCTCCGGTTAAGGCGTTGAGTAGACTGGACTTCCCAACATTAGGACGACCAATAATCGCTACTTTAATTTCTGAAGTTTCTTCTACTGCTTCAGTACTAGGAAGATAGTCGAGTACTGCGTCTAAAAGTTCTCCTGTACCATTTCCATGGATAGCAGAGAGGGCAAAAGGTTCTCCTAGTCCCATTGTCCAAAATTCATTAGCTTGTGCTAGTCCTTCTAGGTTGGACTCACATTTATTGACGGCTAAAAGCACGGGTACATTCTGCTGACGTAGCCATTTAGCTATCTCATAATCTCCTGAAGTCGGGCCACTCTGTCCATCTACTACGAGTATAGCCACTTTTGATTCTTCTAAGGCGACCAGTGCTTGTTCTCTAATCATGGGGAGAAACTCTGTATCTTCATCAAAGACTAACCCCCCTGTGTCTACTACTTGGAAATCTCGGTCACACCAGAAGGCTTGTCTATAGGTGCGATCTCGCGTGATTCCAGGTTCATCAAAGACAATCGCTTCTTGATCTCCAGCAAGACGATTGACTAGGGTCGATTTCCCTACATTGGGACGACCTATAACGGCAACTATTGGAAGAGACATAGTTTATTTTCCACTCTAAACTATCATTATAGCAAGCCACATGAAGTGGTTAGCGTTCTGTGAAGTTAGTCAGAATATCTAAGAGTTTTAACTGTACTTGACTGGGAATCAAATCACTGAGGGCAATTTCTAGATGTCCACCCCCTACTTTGACTTTAGTATTTTTTAGGATCGTCTTAACTGCTTGTTCATCAATGGTTCCTTCTGTTTCGCTAAGTAATGGATAAAACTGTTCAGCTAGGCCTACATCTAATTTAGCGTCATGTAGATAGAGGTGCCATTTAGCTACATCTATGTATACTTCTTCTGAGATGGCTGCTGCTAATTTTTCAATAGTTTCAGAATAATTCATTGTTTTAGGGATTTCAGACTAAAATTTTATACTTATTAATGACCAGAGGTGAATAGTGATTAACTCTTCACTATTCACTACTCTGACTATAGAGGTTTACGTGCGGACCAATATTTACTGACAAAGTGATTAGTCACCTGAATATCTGTAAAACCTACTTGAGCTAGACGTTCCTCTAGGTTATCCTCAGTATAGTGTCTAAAGTAAGGTTCATGGAAGATAACAGGGAAGTTCTCCATCATGGTTGTAAATTCGGGTGAATCTGATTTTTGGATAGAATCACAAAGTACGATTACTCCACCTGGAGAGAGAACCCTAAAAGACTCTGCAATAACATTTTGACGTGCAGCAGGGGGTAACTCGTGAAAGAGAAAGACGCTGGTTACTGCCTGAAAGTAGTTATCTACATAGGGTAACTGTTCTGCGTTAGCTTGAAGTAATTGGGGTAAGTCTCCTAATTCCTCTAAAAGTAGTTGGTTAGCTTTGCGTAAGTAAGCAGCAGAAAGATCCACCCCATAAAGGGAAACTTTAGGTAAGGCAGCCCGTATAAATTTTAGACTTCTACCTGTACCGCAAGCTACATCTAAGACTCTTAATTGTGATGAATTGATCTGGGCAAAGTTATTTAAACCTTCTTTAAGGGGTTTGAGAATACGTCTCCGCATGGCATCAGCTAACCCATTGAAGAGGAGTTCTACCTGTAAATCATAAAGGCTTGCTGATAGTTCACTTAGATAGCCATCTGTTTGATAGTGGAAGTTCTGAAGGTAATAACTAGGATAGCCTGTTTGATCTATTTCTGGGGAAAATGACTGGTATTCTTTTTCGTTCAAGCGTTCCCACATATGCGGCAGATCTAACCAAACTTGGGGATAGTAAAAGAAGAAGTCACTCCATGAATTATCAAAGAGTAGATTAGAGGAGTATATACCTTGATGTGCATCTTGCCAATCTGTTTCTATGAGTTTATTCCGTCTCTTTTGTAGTTCCTCTAGTGTTTGACTAGTCAGGGGTTTTCCCTGATTTGCTCGGTTAGGTACAAAGAGATTTGTTATTCTATTACTGAGGTTTTTATGGGCAACTCCAAAAATGCTTTTACCGTCTTGGAATGACTGATAAGCAGCTTTGGTCAGGCTTTCGACTAAGTTATTGGCGTTAAAGCTAGATTGCATAGTGGAGAAGGGCAATAATTATCTTTTACTTCTTAGTTTAACAAAAGGTAACGAAATATCAAGCCACACCGAACAAGGAGCTTAAATGTCAAGTAGAATCTTTTAACGTACCAGCAAAAAAGTTAACGGTTGAGGTTTGAGCAGATGTTCTCACATTTTATGTTGACTTTTCCCAAGCCCTGGAAGCATTTTGGACTAACATTTAATAGGTACTTAACTACTAACTAAAGATTTAAGAAATAAATACAAATAATAGAACCAGTAAAAAAAAGACAATATATACAAAAAAAATATTTATTTTTAGAGCAATTTGCGTTAAAGTTATACAAGGGCGTAAACCCTCTAGCAAAAAGTATGATGATTAGGCTAGGCAGAATAAAAGGGTAAAAGCCACTCTCAGGGAAAGGTTTTACTCAAGTTGCTCAATAAAGAAGCCTGCTCAAATAATCCTCTAGATGCGTCACTTCAGCAAAACAAAAACATCAACCAAGAGATAAGTCTATGAAGTTTGAAACTGTAGTATTAAAATTAGATCAAATAGTGACTGAGAAAACTAAACTAGAACTTAGTAACCGAGAAAAAGAAATACTTGAAACTGATTGGAAAGATTCAACCTATGAGCAGATGGCCATAGATAAAAATTTAACCGTTAATTATATCAAGGGACATCTCGCACCTTTATTATGGCACAGATTATCAGTTGCTTTAGATGCAAGCGTCAATAAGAAAAACTGGAAAGAGATTGTTTTAGATAAGCTTTCTAAACAGGCCCAAAATTCTGGACTCTCAAGAATAAACTTTTTAAACAGCTTCGGGGAAGATGGTGATCCAGAAAAGAGTTTAGGTCTGATCAATTCTCCAGATATCAGCTACTTTAGCTCAAAGAATAGCCAGATAGGGGTAATCAAAAAATCAGTAGAAGATAAATCATCGCGGGTAATTTTACTATCTGGAATGACAGGAATGGGTAAAACCGTAATGGCTACCAAAATCTATAAAGAGATAGAGAAGGAAAACTCTAGAGGTTTCAAGCAAATGTATTGGTTTTCCTTTGATAAACCCGTTACTCTAATTATCCTCTTGACTTTTCTACAGAAAAGTTTAAATAATAATGAGACTTCAGAAGAACTAAATATAAATGATCAGATTTCATTGGTCATTTCTTTATTAAGGAAAAACCCTTATTTATTGGTTCTAGATCAAGTTGATAGTCTGTTGAAAGATCAAGAAATAGCTGGTAAATATCAAGAAGAATATGAAGATTACCAACTATTTTTTAAAAGAGTCTCAGAGGAATACCATCAAAGCTGTTTAGTAATTACTAGCCGAGAAAATTTAGCCCAGATTAATTCACTAGCTGGTTCTAACTCTCCTGTTCGACATTTTAGGTTAGAAGGACTTTCCAGCGAAGAATTGAAGGAAATGATGCAAAAGCGAATGATTAGAGCCGATACTGAGCAAATCAAAACTTTAATTGACTATTACAACGGCAATCCATTATGCTTAAGGCTTGCCGTTGCTTTTATTGCTGAAGTTTGCGACAGAAGTGTTGCTGAATTTTTAGAACTAGAAACTTTAACCTGTGGTGGAATTGATGATATAGCGAAGCAGCATTATGAACACTTATCAGAACCAGAGAAAAATCTTGTTAAATTCTTGGCCGAGGCAGATAAGTTCTTAACTTTACGGGAGATAATAACTCTTAATAAATCAACTTCAAAACTTGACTTATTAGGGATTGTAGAATCATTAAAAAAACGTTCTCTCTTGGAAACATCAACAGAATTAAGCCAAAAGGATTTTGAAAAGTTATCTGAGAAAGAAAATATCCTTTTAAACTTTCTTTCTCAACAGAATGACTTTCTCACATTGAAACAAATAATGATTGATGGTAAATTGGGAATGTCTGAAGATGAGTTATTAAAGATTATCCAATCATTAAAGAAACATTCTCTTTTAGAAGCAGTAACCAAACTAGATTCTAATACTGAAAAGAGTGCAGATAGCTATGGTTTAAGAAAAATGATCGGTCTCAAAAGAATAATCAAAGAATATGTGCAAGAAGAAATAATTAAAAGACAATTAGTGAGCTAATCAGACAGGGAACAAAACTATAAAAGCACTCAACGCTGCTTAACTATTCCTAGTAGTGGCGTTGAGTACATTAGTTGAGCTACCGTTATTTAGCTTCTTCTAGAGGCTTTAAAACAGAGATATCAGTTGAGGAACGACCGTTAAGGTGTTGAGTAAAAAAAGCTTCCAACGCTCGATAAAAATCAAACTGGTTTTCCTGATTTCTAAACCCATGCCCTTCATCAGACTTAACCAGATAAGGCACTGCCAGACCACGCTGACGCAGTGCTTCAACAATTTGGTCAGATTCAGCTTTCTTGACTCTTGGATCATTCGCTCCCTGGGCAACAAATAGAGGTACTTGGATCTGATCAGCGTAGAAGAAAGGAGATATAGACTGCACAAACTCTTTCTCACTCTCAGGATCTCCCACCTGTTCATACATTTTCTGGCGGATCGGTTCCCAGTAGGGAGGGATAGAAGAGAAGAGAGTGAAGAGGTTAGAAGGTCCTACATAGCTAACACCTGCAGCATATAAATCAGGAGTGAAGGCCAGTCCTGCTAAGGTAGCATAGCCCCCATAAGAAGCCCCATAAATAGCCACACGTTTTGGGTCAGCAATGCCCTCTTTAACTAACCATGCAACCCCGTCTGTAATATCATGCTGCATCGCACCTCTTCCCCATTGCTTAAAACCTGCTTCCCAGAAAGACCTTCCGTACAACAAAGACCCCCGGAAATTCATCTGTAGGACTCCATAGCCTCGATTTGCGAGAAACTGTACTTCTGGATTAAATCCCCACATATCCCTGGCCCAAGGTCCACCATGAGGATTGACAATAATTGGTAAGTTAGTTGGTTCAATTCCCACAGGTAGAGTCAAATAGCCATGAATCGTTTTTCCATCACGACTTTGATAGGCAATAGGAGTCATAACAGCCATCTGTTCGGTCTTGATCCAAGGTTTAAAATCTGCTAGTTTAGTTAGCTGCTTAGAAGACTGGTCATAAAAGTAGGCTGTACCTGGGTTACAATCACCTGAGACAGTCACTAATAAGCAACTCTCATCTTTACTCCGGTCAGAAATAGAGACCTGTAAGCCTGGAAATTGAGATTCTAGAAACTTTTGGGTTTCCTGGCGAGATTGATCAAAAAAAGTGTAATGCACCTTGTCGGTTACAAAAGCTGCCCCTTCAATCACCTTTCGATGCTTAGACAGTAGTACGTTAGCTACATCTACACTAGGTTCAATAAAAAGGACTTTGACTTCACGGGCAGTGACTGGATCTAATTCTACTAGTGCTTTTGTATCGCGCCCCAGATTAGAGAGGGCAAGTAAATGTTTATTGTCAAAGGTGAAAGCTAAAGGGGAAACTTCTGTGCGAAAGTCAGTTTCTAGAATGGGTTGGAATTCATCTTTTTCATTCTCACGATAAAGTAGAACATCATTGAGTCCATCACTGATACCCGCTACTCTAACTTTACCGTTGTAATCGGTTAACCAGTAAGTAATGTTACCAGGGTTCAAGGCTACTAGTTCAAGTTTGCCTGAATCCAGGTACAGCCGATAGACATCAAATACTGAGGGATCTCGCTCATTCATGCCAATCAAGATCTCACCAGGGATCTCTTCTAGATCATCTATAACCTCAATTCGTACTTCTGGAAAAGGCGTTAATTCTTTAGCTTGCCCTCCTGAGATCCCAACCGCAAACAGATGAAAGTTTTCATTCCCTCCAGCATCCCTGATAAAAACAAGGGTGTCATCTCCTTTCCAGAAAAAGCCCGCAATATCTCGGTCAGTCACTTCTGTGATGCGGGTGACTGTTGTTTGACCTAAAGTTTGAACGTGGATGTTCAAACGAGATTGCCAAGGGGCCAGCCAAGCTAAGTGTTTTCCATCTGGAGAGATGGCAAAGCGGGTTTTTTCTGGTTTGCGAAAGAAATCCTCTAAGGGGATTAAAGGAACTGGTTCTGGCTGGTTAATTGTGTTTTGAGTCATCAGTTTAGTTGTTAAGATAGAGGAGCCTTAAGCTTTTAAGCATCTAAATTACATCTTAAACAAGATTGCTCATCTTTGCCTTTAGGTTTCTATGTTTTCAGGCTTTACTTCTCAAATTATTGAAGCAAATTCAGTCAAAATTAACCTAGTTAAAGGAGGCAAGGGCGCTCCTCTATTACTATTACATGGTTATCCGCAAACTCATTTTATGTGGCATAAGATAGCCCCACATTTAGCCGAAAGATTTACGGTAATTGCTACTGATTTAAGAGGTTATGGAGATAGTTCTAAACCGCCTAATATGGCTAATCATTATAACTATTCTAAACGCGTAATGGCAGAAGATCAAATAGAGGTAATGAGTCAATTAGGCTATCAGGAATTTTATTTAATTGGGCATGATCGAGGGGCAAGAGTTGCCTATCGTTTAGCTTTAGACTATCCAGAAAAAGTCAAAAAACTAGCTTTATTAGATATAATACCGACAGATATTCTTTATGGTAGCTTAGATCAAGAACTGGCAACTATTTATTATCACTGGTTTTTTTTAATTCAACCTTATCCTTTCCCAGAGGAGTTAATTGGGAGTAATCCTGCTTATTTTTTGGAAACTTGTTTAACTCGCTGGAGTAGTGATTTTTCTGCTTTTAGCCCTGAAGCAGTTAGTGAATATATTCGCACATTTAAAAATAAGGAAACTCAAAGAGCAACCTGTGAAGATTATCGAGCGGCTGCTACTATTGATCTAGAACATGACCAACTAGATCAAGGGAAATTAATTGAATGCCCAACACTTGTGCTTTGGGGTAAAAAAGGCATCATTGGACGTAAATATGATGTTCTCGCTTTATGGAAAGAACGCAGTAAAGAAATAATAGGGTATCCTTTAAACTGTGGTCATTTCTTACCCGAAGAAGCTCCTTTGGAAGTAATTGCCGCTTTAAAGAACTTTATTTAGCCTAATGAACATAAAAAAAACACTTTTAGTCCTAGTTTTGCTAGGCACGGGTTTTACTGAATTACCCGCGAATGCCTCGCCTTTAGACCTTGCTCAAAACTTAGCTCCTCAAACTACTGATTTTAGCGTAAGCTACTTTGATAATTCAGGGCAACCAGTCGGTTCGGGAGCATTTAGTTATGCAAATGAGGGAACCCACTGCATAGAATTAGTTCCGATAAATACTTGTAGTCGTAACCCTCCAGGATGGGATAACATTACTGTTACTCATTATCTCAATGGCTTTTCGGGCAATCTCTTAGGACAGAGTTTGTACTTAGGTGCTGAGTCCTGGTGGGCTGACACTGCTACCTCTCAACTTCCGGGATATGTGGCTAGAGAAAGGTCGGGACGTGGTTTTATAACTTATAACTTACTGTTTTTAGGTGATCCATTCTCAGGCTATCCCTATCAAATGAGCATGGGAATCAGTTCGGTATCTGATACTGCTGCAGATGGCACCTGGTTTATGAGCATCGCTAGTAGTAACTTTGGTCTTACAACTGGAACCTGGACAGCGAGATCTACCCCTGATCCGATATCTATACCTACCCCTGAAACTGAACCTCTAGCTGGACTAGCAAGTTTTGCGGCACTAGGTTTTGCTACTATCTTGAAGCGCAAATTAGCACAAAATGCAACTAACCAAAAAAATACTTAATTAAGAAGAAGTCTAGTCTTCAAGATTAGACTTCTTTTAGCTTATTGGGTAATAAGGGCTTTAAGCTGATTTTGCTTTAGGCCAGCAACCCAGAGGTAAACAGAAATACTCACCCTGTCCTGTGGTTGTGCTTGAATCAATGGCTGTTTCTATTTCAGAAGCTGTAAAAATGTAGTTATGTTCAGACCCAAGTTGAACCGCTAGTTTAAGAAATTCTTTCCGGTCGGTAATCGATTCAAACCGCTTGGTTAAACTTGGATCATTGGCTATTACTTGAAAAAATTGTTCTAGTGATTTTTTCATATCAGAAATATTAACTAAATGATGTTATTAACTATACATTAATCTAAATTATCGGGAAAATACAGCAAATAATGTTTTTGTATTGTAACAATTTGTTGAGAAGAAAAGGTTTAAATGAATACAAAGATGTACGCATAGATAGCGCACACTCTTCGTTAAAATCATTCCATATGCTTTCCACCTTGACTGGTGGCATAGAGAAACCAGATCCGCTTCTCAGTCTCATCGATGAGTGTTTCTAAGATGCTGCTTGTTGCACCATCCTGATGAGAGTCACAAATTTCTAGTGCACCTCTGAGGCTTTTAGCCATTTGTCGGTTGTCATCGATCAGGCGTTCCATCATCTTTTCGGGCATGACAAAAGCCTCATGATCGTCTGTGAGCGTCTGCAATTGCTTGATATGAGCAATACTGCGTATAGTGGTACCACCAATGCGGCGGACTCTTTCTGCTAGTGGATCGATGGATTCATAAATAGACAAGGCCTGCTCATCGAATAATAGATGATATTCTCGAAAGTGTGAGCCGGAAAGGTGCCAGTGATAGTTTTTGGTTTTAAGATAAAGTGCAAAGGCATCTGCTACTAGTACATTAAGAGATTCAACTATCTGTTGTACTTGCTTAGGCTCTAAATCGGTGGGAGTTGCTAATTGTTTAGGAGCAGGAAAAGATGTAATCTCCCCGTTTGACTCTTTTACTTGTCCAGCCTTTTTAGGAGCTTGATTAGTAATAATTTCAGCCATTGACTTCACCTAGTTTAAAAAATCAGTTAATAATATCTACTGTGACACCTGAGCGTTGAAAATCATGTTTGATTAAGTGTCTGAGTAATGTATAGTTTGCCTAGATTGTTCTAAAATCAACCAAACTCGGCAAGAGAAATAATTTTAACAAGAACAGATTTTCTTGAAGATAATAAAGAGGCAGCGTATAATAGAAAACAGTCAGAACTTTTGTTCGCAAAATGCCAGAAGAAGAAAAATTATTAGGTTCAGTAATACAGGGATCACTCTCTGAAGGGTTAGAAGTTCGTCTAGCTGCAGATGTTTCGGTCGAAGAGATGCGCGTAGGTAAGTTTTTAGTGGTTCAAGGGATGCGTTCTCGTTTCTTCTGTCTACTAACAGATGTTTCTCTAGGTACAGCCAGTCCTCGTATTTTAGCCAATCCTCCTAGTATCGAAGATGCCTTCATGCGAGAAGTTTTAGCAGGTAGTGGGACTTATGGGACTGTAGAACTTTTACCTATGCTCATGTTAACGCCAAGTTATGACTCTATAACTCCGCCTTCTAAAAACACTTCTCTAGGTTCTTTTAAAGCACAGACGAATGTTGATCTAGAGTTATTACCTGTTAAAACGGTTCCCTCTCATTTCAGTCCAGTATATGAAGCTAATATTGATGATTTTCGTCTAATTTTTGGTTACGAAGATGATCCAACTAGACGTAATTTTTCTATTGGTTCTCCTCTAGATATGGATGTACCCATATGTATTGATCTCAATCGCTTTGTTGAGCGCAGTAACGGTATTTTTGGTAAGTCAGGAACTGGTAAATCTTTTTTGACCCGTTTAATGATTTCAGGGATTATTCGCACACAAGCTGCAGTTAATTTGATTTTTGATATGCACTCAGAATATGGCTGGGAAGCTATGCGCGAAAGTAGGGAAGTTTCGACGGTTAAAGGATTACGTCAACTCTTCCCTGGACAAGTAGAAATCTACACCCTAGATCCTGAGTCTACCAAACGCAGGGGGGTTAAAGATGCACAAGACCTCTATCTGAGTTATGAAGATCTAGAGATAGAAGATCTCAGGTTAGTTGCTTTTGAATTAGGTCTCTCCGATGCTAGTTTAGATAATGCTAATATTTTACGTGCAGAATATGGCAAGGATTGGATCACCAGACTACTCAATATGAGCAATGAAGACATTAGTATGTTCTGTGATGATAAACAGGGTCATAAAGGTTCTATTATGGCACTGCAACGCAAATTAATGCGCTTAGATAATTTAAAATATATTCGCAACAGCACTCCTAAAAACTACTTTCAGCAAATTATTCAATCTCTAGAAGCTGGAAAAAATATAGTGATTGAGTTTGGTTCACAGTCTAATCTCCTCTCTTATATGTTAGCTACTAACATGATGACTA
>CASBQB010000098.1 GCA_949127655.1 Chroococcales cyanobacterium PMM_0086
AATTATTATTACTCGTACAAATCTGAGTCGTTATGGGAATGTTGACCTTCCTGTAAAGCCTTTTGATTTTAATGATGAGCAATGGGATTTAAGAGCAATTAATCCCAACTTTGATTTTCAGGATATTAAGAAATCGACTGTTAATTTTACGTTAATAAATCAGAGCTGGTTTAAAAAAGAAGTTAAAAATTATATCCAGCACTTATGTAAAGCTGGTAAAACATTTGGGACAATAAAAGAGTATCTATATTCTTTTATCGGTTTTTCTTATTATCTTCAGCAAATAGAGCTAGTCGGATTTCACCAGATTAACCGTAGTGTGATGTTAGATTATTTAGCACAGGAAAAAAAGATAGATAATCTTAAGCTGGGGGCATTACGTGGATTTTTTACAACAGGAACGCTTAAAGGTTGGTTCGACATTAAACAAGATATTATTCGTAATGATGATTATCCTCAAAAGTTTAAAGGAAATCCAGAGCCTTTATCTGAGAAGGTCCGAAACCAAATCGAACAAAATTTACATAAGCTTCCTGCTCCCATAGCGAGAATGTGGATTATCTGTTTTTTTACAGCTATGCGTCCTTCAGAATTAGCTTTATTGAAAAAAGATTGTTTAATCCAAGAAGGACAGCAATGGAAATTAGTATGGCATCGGAAGAAAACTAATGATGAACATGAAGTTCCTATTAGTAGAAATATCGCTAAAGTGGTTCAAGAGCAACAAGAGTATATTAATAGTCTATGGGGATTAGATTGGGAATATCTGTTCTGTCATTATCATGGATTATCACGAATAGATATATCTCATTCTGAACTAGAACCAATCAAAAAAGTAATACCTAATAATTCTACTGAAACTCCTCTGAATATAGCTATCCGTTGTCTTATAAAAGCTGAGAATATTCTTGATGAAAATGGTCAACTAGCGCAATTCCACCCCTCGATTTTAAGAGCAACTCGGTTAACTGAATTATTTGAGCAAGGTCATGAGCTGGCTGTAGTAAGTGCATGGGCAGGTCATAAAGGATTGGCTACAACTAGTAGTTATTACACCAAAGTTAGTTGCGAGTTGATGGAAAAAGATGCGGGACACATTCAAAAAGCCCTTATTAATAATAATGGAAAACCATTACTTTACGAATCCTTTCCTAAATCCTTCTGGGTCAATCCAATTGCTCACAAATTAGAGCTAGAAGGAACACACATCAACACACCGATATATGGCTTTTGTGGACTTCCATTAGAGGATGATTGCCAGAAATTTAGAGCTTGCTATACTTGTCCGTGTTTTGTAGCAGCACCAGAAAAACTTTCTCAATATATCAAGATTCGTGATGAACTGAGGGGAAAAGAAGTTAATGCTTTAACTAGTGGACATGATGTACTTGTTGAGCAATTTAAACAACAAGCTGACCAATTAGACAAAATCATCCTATCTTTACAGGAGGTTGCATGAGCAAAGACACTAGAGAACAGAGAGTTAAGACCCTTAGACTCACTCAAGAAGAACGTAAACAAGATTCTCTTGAACGAGTATATAAAGCTCTTGAACGAGTACAGAAAAGTGGAGCTAAAGTTACTTTTCAAGCTATAGCAAATGAAGCTAATGTCAGTGTCAGTTACTTATATAAGTACCCCGAAGTAAAAAGCCAGATTGCCGAGTTACGCTCCAAACAGAATTCAATGCCCGTTCCTAATCTTGTTCAACCCAGTTCTTCTGCTTCTACAACTGTAATTTCTAGGCTTAAAGAACGTATTCATCAACTGGAAAAAGAAAATAGTGAACTCAAACGAAAAAATGAAGCTTTAGCAGGTCAAGTTTATCGGGTACATGAACTAGAAGAACAAATAAAACGACAACAGGATACTATTAATACTCTAGAGACTCGTTTAAAGGAAATGACACCACCATCTGTCAAAAATAAGGTTATTCCTCTGAATGTTAAAAAACAAAGTGAAAACCCTGCGGGCTGCCCAGGGGTCATCAGTGATACAATCAAAATCCAGTTAGAAGCAGCAGGTATCTACATAAATACCACTCTATCTAAGACTATCCTGGCGGCTGCCGAGGAGACAGTTCTAAATGCTATTGAAGCCTATAAAGAAGCATTAGCAGCAGGTAACATGAAACAACCTGGAGCCTGGTTTCAAACAGCTATAGAACACTCTTGGAAGCCTAATAAGGCAGTGCAAGATAAGTCAGAATTAGATATCTTTAATGAATGGTTTCCCTTGGCAAAGAAAAAGGGATTAGTGGTTGCTAGTCAATCAGACCAAGGTAGTATTATTGTCTATACGAATGATAGTCGGTGGGTGCCATTTGAGGAAATGCTAAAAGAATATCCACTAGATACCCTCCATTAGATACTTGGTAATCTACTTACATATCACTTACCACTAGCACTTAGTTATACGAATATGTACAGGTATCTGTATAGACAACTTTACTATTGAATCATTAGCTAAAAATATAGCACCATATCCTGAGCGTGGTTCACTAATCGCTATTGACAAACAAGCCTATAGAAGTGACCACTGGTAACTACAACGTAAATTACTATACCCAGAAGGTTTATGAATGTTTAAAGGAAATGTTGGGCACTAGGGAAGTCAATACACAGTCAAATCTTTTCAGTTGAAACACGAAACTAACCTAATGAGGTAACTATGGGCATTGAGATAGACGAAAGGGTTTTGGCTCTCATATCGAGAGAGTCTTATTGGAAATATGATTCTTATTTGACAAGTTGTGGAGATAATCATCGTCCATCGATTGTAATCAAGGACTGTTTAAAGTATGGCTTCCGAAAATGGCGATATCTCTTAGAAGTGGATTTTTATGTTGATAGCTATTTGCGTAACCATCAAGGCCTTTACAAAGAGACTCCTGAAGTAATAGAGAAGGTTGAAGCCATTTTTAATTTAGAACCATTTTGGAGGCTTAAAAGAAGGAAAGATGGCAACGACGGACGTTACTGCACTTATGATATAACTCCCCCCAGCCAGCGTCTTTACGCTAGATATCTATCACTAGAAGCCGCGATTAAAGTAGCCAATTGCCTAGCTGAATTACCTCGGGAATATTGGGATGATGGGTATGAGTATCCAGCCAAACTAATATCATCTAAGCAAAAAAAAGTCAACTTAAATTAGAACAATTTTTAAAATTAACTAGGAGAGTAAAATAATGGGAAGACAAGCAAGAATCAAACGAGAAAGAGCGCGTCCATATATTTCTCAACTTCAGAACCCAGAGCTAAAACAAGCTTTAGATTTGTTGGCTTTTGGACTCAAAAAAGAAGAAGAAATCGAACAATTAAGCCATTCTTCTCACGATGAATTTTTGAAAAACTGGGATGAATTAATGCCAACATATGTAGAGCCAATCAAAGAAGCTGGACGTATATTGTTCAGAATTGGGGGACATAGTTTAATGCAATCTGACTATATATGGAATAAAATACCCAGAGAACAACAAGGAGTTGTTGATTTTAATTGGGATGGTATAGGGGAATGGCGTGGTTAGTAGAATATCCATCATCTACCATCGTCCTTATCTGGTGAACCGCTAGATATGCCTACTTACCTTAATTCTGGTCAAACTCGCTTGCTAATGCCTCTAGGGTTTCTCTGATTACTTCGTCTAGACGGTTATATATATCGCTTGCCTCAGTCATTCCTGAGAGTTCTAGAGATACCCTATCTGGTAGCCCTTGCAACTTGACTCTAACCGCCGTGAAGCTTGTTGTGATAGCCGATACCGCTTCCTCAATAGTAATTAATCTCTTCTGTCTTTCCCCTAATTCCAGCTCTTTTAAGCATCTACTTGGTAATCTAGGGTAATCTATTACCCAGGATTGATTTATTCCTCCATTCGCGGGGATAACTTTCTCGCGAATTATAGTGAGAGACCAGAATACTGTTGTAGAAAACATACACAACATTGAAATACTTGCTGAACATACGTTATAGACGTTGTGTAATAGATAAATCAAATTTGTATCAGTCTGGAAACCATCATGTTTTGGTGGATGTGATATCCCTAATAAAGTATTAGCCAAAGTTTAATACTTGTGTAATAAGCGATAGTCTTAAAAATCTGTTGCTTATTATACACCTTAGACGAGATTAATTAACTATAGTTTAAATGTTATTTTTAATAGCATTACTTGTTAATTAATCTAAAAGAATGTTACAATGAAGAAAAAATCAACATCAATTTTATCAAACTAATTCAATCAATTATCAACGATATGTCAACAAAATTAGCATTAACAACTGTCAACGATTCATTAATTGCTGAGTTTAAAGGAAAAAAAGCTAATAGCAAGCAAAAACTCAACTTTATTCAACTAGCCAGTCCGCCTAATACTTCACTTAAAGAAATAGAAAGAAATAAGTTCGCCTGGGGAGTATTCTTGCCTTTAGAACAAGCAGAAGCAATAGGATTTAAACCCAATAAAGATTATCAGTTAACTAATTTTACCTTTGGTTTAGCGAGAAATGAAGATAAGGAAGTTCCAGGTTATCTGACTCGGCATTTACGCTTATCTTTCATCAAAAGGTCTGAGCCAGAAATAGAAGAAAGAACTGACAAAGGATGGAAATATTTAGGTAAAGCCTATTCTAATGGAGAACTGACTAAATATGGACAATTAGCAGAAAAAGATAAGAAGCAATATAGAATGAGAACACGTAATCTAATTCTATTATTAGACAAAGATAATAGTCCTCTTCATGTTCTGCCTTTATCTTTTGGGTTTAGTCGTGGCATAGGTGGCAGCGTATCTAATGCTCTGAGCGATTTTTATAGTCAATGTGACTCAGTTATAGCTGAATTGAGCAAAGATCTCGAAGGAACTCAATACAATGATTTGATCCATAGTCGTTGTGTTTTTGATGTTGAGTTTAAGCTGCATAAGAATACTAATGCTCCATTCTTTGTCCCAGCTAAATATTTAGTTCCCACCTTACAAGAAACAGGAATTGAAGTTATTAAAACTCAAAGTGAGCGTCAAGTTACGACAGTTACTGAATTGTTTCAAAACCTATACATTTCAGAGAATAGCGAAACAGGACAAACTATTAATAGTCTGTTTGAAGCTTTTGAGTCTTTTTCCACGAGAACAACTGAAATAGAAGTTTAGGAGTAATTCACCTATGTTAACTTTAAAAAAGTAGATGCTTAAACAATCTCTAGCTAATAAACCTTTGAGCAAACAACATTGGAGCGCCAGAACTATTGATTTTACAACACTGTATCAAAACTTACAAATTGAAGTCTTGAGAGAAACTGTCACAGAGGTTCAAAAGAAAGACCTATCGTTGTTTTGTTATACTAATCGTTGCGTCTATCATCGGTTATGGAATGAGTGGAACATATTAGCTAGAGGTTTAATCCTAGAACGCTCAAAGAAACGAGTCATCGCTACACCATTTCCGAAGTTCTTTAACTATGGGGAGCTATCACAAAACCTACCAGATGAACCCTTTGAAGTTTACGAGAAGTTGGATGGAAGTTTAGGCATTGCTTACTACTACCAAGATGATTGGCATATTGCTACCAAGGGAGCGTTTGATTCAGAGCAAGCCAGATGGGGAACAAAACAAATACATTCGCTAGACTACACTTACCTTACTCCAGGAGCAACTTATCTATTCGAGTTAATCTATCCTGCCAATCAGATTGTTGTCAAGTATCCCTTTTCTGGCTTAGTCCTGCTAGGTGCTTACAATGCTGAAGGTTCTGAATTAGGTTATGACTCCCTAAGTAATTTAGCTCAAAAGCTCACTATCAAACTAGTTCAAAGATATGAGCACGATTCAATCGAGTCAATCTTAAAACAAGCAGAACAATTAGGTAGAGAATCGGAAGGTTTTGTACTTCGCTTTCATAGTGGATACTGCCTACGGCAGAAATACAGGCTGAAGATTAAGGGAAGCGAATACTGTCGTTTACATAAGTTAAGCACCCTACGGGCGGCGTTAACAACCACAAAAGTGACTCCTTTAGGAATTTGGGAATGTCTGAAAAATGGTGATGATTTAGAATGTTTTAGAAAGGAGATTCCCGAAGAATATTGGGCGGATTTTAACCAGATTTATCACCTGTTAGTTGACCAGTTTAATCAGTTAATTACAGAGATTAATAGTTATCATCAGCAATATCTTAATCTCTCTGATAAAGAGTTGGGATTAATCTTAAATAATTTACCTACTCTGGCTAAAAAGTTTATTTTCTCTTGTCGTAAAGGGGGAGCTTCTTGGTTTAAAAATAAACAAGTAGAGGATAAACTTTATGAATTTATCAAACCGTCTAGTAATTACCTAAAAGGTTATTCTGCATCCCAAACTATTAGCAATTTAGACCAAGGATGACTTAAAGTTTTTGAACGTAAAGTTGGACAAATTGTCCATTTTCTTCTTCTAAATCATAAAAAAATAACATGAGAAAACATCTTCTTTTAATTGAATCCCCAGGCAAGATAAAAAAGCTAAGTCAAATTTTAGGGTCTAATTGGATTATAAAAGCTAGTTTTGGACACATCAGAGAACTGAGCAATGAGGGAGATCATTCACTTGGTTTCATTATAGATGGTAGCAGTATCAAATGCAATTATGTCCCTCGTGATGAACGAGCAAAAGAGACAATTCAACAGTTAAAAGCAGCCGTCAAACAAGTTGATGAAGTTGTTTTGGCAACTGACCCCGATAGAGAAGGAGAGATAATAGCTTGGCATCTCAAAGAAGTCTTAGGACTTCAAGATCCAAAACGAGTTACTTATAAAGAAATTACAGCATCGGCAGTACAAACAGCACTTGCCCATCCTCGAAAACTCGATTCTAATTTAATAGGCGCAGGACTATGTAGAGATTGTCTGGACAAATTGGTAGGGTATAAAGGTAGTCCTTTGATTTGGCAATTGAACAACGGCGCAAAGAGCGTGGGCAGAGTCCAAAGTGCAACATTACACCTTATTTGTCATAGAGAGAGAGAGATTATAGCTTTTGTTCCTCAAGATTATTGGAGCGTTTGGGTAGATTATACTGAAGGATTACCCCAAGGGGGGCTACGCCTACGGGCTTTCTTTAAAGGAAAAACAACAAGTGCTACTTCCGAAACACCAGGACTTGAAACTGCCGAAACTCACGATGATGCCACCACTACTACAGAAAAACCAGAGTCGTCAAGGGTTCTTTCAGAAAAAGAGGCAACTGATTTAGTTATTGAGGCAAAAAGTTCTCCTCATCAAGTTATTGAGATTACAGGGACAGTAGTTAATCGCCAGCCACCACCACCATTTACGACATCAACCCTTCAACAATCTGCTAGTTCAAAACTGAAATTAGCTCCCGAAAAGACCATGCAAATTGCCCAAAAGCTCTATGAAGCTGGTCTTATCACCTATATGAGAACAGATTCTATTACGCTCAGTCCTGAGTTTTGTACCACTGTTCGTAAATGGTTAGAACAGAAAGACCCACAAAATGTCCCTCAGCAAGTAGCCAAACATCGTAACTCAAAAACTGCCCAGGAAGCTCACGAAGCCATCAGACCAACAGATATTTTTACTCCTTCAACTGAATTAAGAGAAAAGTTACCTGCTGATGAGTTTGATCTATATGTTCTCATTTGGAAAAGGGCACTTGCTTCTCAATGTCATGCTGCCCGACTACGCAAAACTCAAATAACTACTCAATCTGGTTCTCTTTTGTGGCAAGCAAGAGGCCAGGTAATAGAATTTCTCGGTTATGCCAAATATTGGCCTAATCTCGGTAAAGATGCTCTATTACCTGTATTAAAGGAAGGACAGAAACTAAGTTTAAAAGATGCTGAACATGAAAAGAAACAGACGCAATCACCACCGAGATATAGTGAAGCTCAATTAGTTCAGTTGATGGAACGCAAGGGAATAGGTCGTCCAAGTACTTACGCTCCGACAATTGCTACCTTGAAAAAACGTGATTATGTCCAACTAATCAAGGAAAATCTACAGCCAACAAAAATGGGGTTAGAGGTTGATAGCTTTTTGATTAAAGCCTTGCCAGATTTAATAGAAGCAAAATTCACGGCTGTTATGGAAGAATCCTTAGATGAAATAGCCGAAGGTAAAAAGGCTTGGCAACAATATCTAACCAGTTGGAATGAGGACTATTTTGTACCAGCTTTGGCTAAAGCTAAAACTTTAGTCACTCCGTCAGATAAAGCCAAATCTAACTTGGATGATAAGTTAGAAATTAGCACTGTTCACTGTCCTCAATGTAATAAGTTTCTCACCAAAATTCCAAGCAACAAAGTTAAAAAGAAATTCTTTCTTAAATGTAAGAATGATTGTGAGAATGTCGTTCTTTTTTGGAATGATTTCAGTAAAACTTGGGAGTTGCCTAAGACAAAATCAGCAGCAGACCAAACTTCTACATCCCCTTCAACTGTCAAATTAACAGAATATCTATGTCCAGTTTGTAACAAACCCCTATGTGAACATGGTTACACAAAAGATGGACAGAGTAAAGTTATGCTCAAGTGCTCTGGACAGGATTCATGGAAAGATAAAAAACATAAGGATGTAGCTTATTTTCGGACAGATAGAGGTTGGTGGAGTCCAAAGTTTGGGCTATTGAGTTAATAATTCTAGCATTCAAGCTATCGCTTGTTTTTTTGAATGACAAGAACCCCAATTTAATTAAGTATATTAAATTGGATTTTCTCAATATTTCATTCTTAGAACAAATCCAAATACACTATCACTATGTTACTAAAAATAGAAGCAAAATTGGTTGCAATAGAAACTTGTTACCCAGGGCAATATTCTTTAATTAATCCTGACTCAATAATAGGAGTTGATTTTCCATCTCTCAAAACGCCTGCCCCCTATTTAATTACAGTTCGGACAACTGGTGGACGAGATTACGAGATTAGTTCTGACAAAGCTAAGGACTTCTTTAGTTAATTAGATATTACTCCGTCTGTCAAAGTTGTTTTCACAAAGTACAAATTAATTTAGTTCATTATCGACAGTTTATTAACCTATCTTAGAGCAGCTTTCTCATGTAGTAAGCTGCTCTATTTTTTGTTTAAATCTATCACAAGTTTGAGTTAATTATGAGACCTCCATACATTTTTAAGAAATTTTGCACTCACGCTCTCATTAAACATTATATTATGCTTGGGGATGAGATACTGTTAGATGCCCGAACCGAAAAGCAAGCGGTCAAAATTTGTAACCAATTAAATGAAATACTAGACAAAATTGGGGAAAAAGCAAAAATTATTGTTAAGTGAAAATGAACCTAATAGAGATATAGTTATGCTGTTTTTATTAACAAATAAGTATCAACTATTGTCTGTTAAATGACAAGAAATAACTTAAGTTTTAATCTATTAAACAAAGGTTTTAGGCTAGCGCCCAGAGGAAGAAAGATTACCTGTGGGAGAAACCCCGAAATGTCTAATTCTAATACTTGTGGTCAATGCAAAGCTTTCAGAGATTATGAAGATTATGAAGGAAAAGGTTGGTGTTTAGCTAGTGAGAAACCAGCAAGACACCATCATCTCAAAAGCAACTCTTGTGAATCTGCCTTGAGAGAGTACGAAGAAGATATTCTTTTACAATCGATAATACAGCCTAAGACTATCACCAACATAAGCCAACCTGGACAAACTAAACAGTTCTTTTGGCAGCAATTCTCCCCTCGTTGTGGAGCCATTATTGCTCAAGATTTTGAAACGGTACACTATTTGGCTTTTTCTACTGATGAAGCTGCCAAAGTATTCATTGCAGCTATGACGACTGGAAAGTTTTGTCAAAAAACCTCTCAACGCCCTTCTAAAAGGTTTGAGCGTGATTTGTATCAATGGGAAGTGAAGGTTTGGGGTATGTCTCAACTTGTCTTCCACGAATTGGTTCGACGTGACTTGAACAGACAACAAACTACTCCAAGTCAAGTGCTCCTTCAAGCTTAGATTTACATTTGTAAAGGAACATTAAGAGATTAATTTATGGCTATTAACAAGGAAAAAACTACTGTAAGTAATGAAGTTTACATCGTTGCCGAAGCCTTAGATGAAGATATTAAAATTCTGGAATCAACTAGAGAGCAAAAACGCAAAACAAAAGCAACTTTGCTCAGAGTAGGTAAAGCTTTAGAAGATTCTCTTACCGAGCTTAGAGAAACGGTAAGAGAGCTTCATTCTATTAATCCTGAATACATAGACACTCTAAGAGTAACATCCAAAGAAATTTTTGACAACAATCAAGAGGAAAATAATGCCCACGCAAACAATTCATCAAGAGACAGTCGTCTTGCCAGCTAGTTGGTTTCAAAAGATACAATACACACAAATAGCTGGCGTTGACGTAATCATTGGACATTGGGAATTAGAATTAGGTTCACAGACCTATCCAATGTCTCAAGTCATCTGCACTTTATACCATGCTACGATTGTACATCCTTCTGAGAAAATTACTGAAATTGAAGATAGTAGTGGAGATATAACTATATCTAGTCTAGAAGGGATCAATATCAAAGTCTCACAGTACCACGGATTTTGCGTTGTTCAAATTTGGGAATAAGTCCTGTTAGAAAGAGAGAATGCGTAGAATATATATCTGGTCTTCTCTCGAATAGTATAAATCAACTTCAATAATAGAAGGAGCAAAACGATGAATGCACATAAACTAGAAACAACTTTAGCTGAAGACGGAACTTTAACCTTACAAGGTTTACCCTTTCAAGCAGGAGAATCCGTAGAAGTTATTATCTTGAGCCTATCGCCTGAAATTGAATCTAAATCAACTCCCCCCTCTAGCTTTTGGCAATCTTTACAGCAATTTCGTCTTGAAGTGAATCTAGATGAATCAGAAATAGAATCAGATGTATTTGCAGAGGTTCGAGACAAATCTCCTGGACGAGAAGTTGTTTTATGACTTTACGTTATTTACTAGATACTAATGTCCTTTCTGAGCCTACACGTCCTCAACCCAATCCTTTAGTAATGGCGAAGCTAAAACTCCATGAAAGAGAAATAGCTACAGCTAGTATTGTTTGGCATGAGCTTCTATTTGGGTGTCAGCGTCTTCCTGAATCTAAAAAACGTAGCAACCTAGAAAGATACCTTCAGGAAGTAGTATATCTCAATATACCTGTTCTGAGTTATGACCAAGAATCGGCTAAATGGCACGCTCAAGAAAGAAGTCATCTAGTCAATCTTGGGAAAACTCCACCCTTTGCTGATGGTCAAATCGCAGCAATAGCCTATGTCAATAATTTAATTCTTGTTACCAATAATATATCTGACTATCAAGATTTCTTAGATTTAAGACTTGAAAACTGGCACTTAACTACTATTTACTGAACTATATATGTCTCTGTCACAAACAAAAACAACTTGCTTGCTCTTCCTGCCCTTGGTTGCCAAGTTCCATAGACCAAGGATGTTATTTTCATCCAACTAGGTTCAAAATTACTATATTTGAAGATAGACAAAGAGAACAATTGCATCCTGGTCACACCAGTGATGAATATTTCTGTGTTGGGTTTCTGTCCTTTTTGCTCCAAAATATCGAAGGTGGAATTAAATCTTTGATGTTGGGACGACTTGCCATTGAATTCCAATTCTTGAATCCCGATATGATATCTGGAGATATCAAAGTCTTCTATTTTATAGCAGAGATGTTTGAATCTCATCAAGAAGCAATGAAATTTAACAAAAGAACTATTGCAGAACCTTAACCTTAAACAAAAATAAATCTCTGAATTAAGTACTAGAGCAGGCAGGCTGTAGAGATGGTTTTAGAGCAGCTAGCTGCTTGGCTCAAACTTGGCGCTCCTGCCGAGTACATTCCTGTTCAATATCATTTTTTTGATAATTAATACTTGGGACTCCTCGCTCTCCCTATTGACGCGCTATAGTCTTAATTGTAGTCGTTTTTCCAGTACGAATAAGCAAGAGTAGTAGACGCTATCGCTTATTTGTATTAGAGAAATAATCCTGAACGCAATGATTTACATAGAATTCCCCGACCTAGGATATTTTGTACATTTCAATACTAATGACCGTAAAAAGCCTTCGTGGTCATCTGATGAAGAGTTGGCTGTCAGTTATGAAAGTACAGAACAAGCACCTGATGATTATTGTCGTTTATTGGAAATAGGTTACAAAGTCAAATTCATTATAATTTAAAGTTCCAAATAAGTCAGAGCATTGTCTAGTTCACAAAGCTAGGCAGGCTCTCGCCTGAACAATGTAAAAAACTTTCTCCTTCTCCAGCGAAGATACGCTGCGTATAATTATTTTGTATTTATGTCAAGATTTTTGCCTTCATTCATCAATAATATCAGCTTCATTGTCTAAGCCAGATTCTTGATATTGAAGGTCAATTTCCTCTTCTAACTCTTCCCCCTGAAAGTCAACTTTTTCTACCTTTTTATCACGAAGATTAACCTTTTTTAACCTTCTTGCCCATAGTCGCAGCCTTGCTATATTTACCCTAAGTTAGGCTAAGTATAGTCCTTAAGAACTAACTATCACTTGAGAAGTCTGCCCATGTTATGGTGTGGAATTCCGACATCTTCAAAACCTTCGCCATCTATCTCAAAACCTAATGCAGTATAAAAGGGAATGGCATGATCTTGTGAGCCAAGAGTTATCCGCTGCAGCTCAGGACGTTTTGCTATCTCCTGTAAGACATGGTTCATAAGCTTTGAACCTACTTGTTTGCCTCTTGCCTCGAACATAACAGCAAGCCTTTCGATTTTTGCTATACCATCTGAATATTTACGCCACCGAACAGTTCCGACAGCTATCCCATCAAGTAATGCAAGGTAGTGATGGCACTCATTCTCATATTTATCAATTTCCCTATCTGGTGGCACTTGCTGACCGACAACAAAAACCAGTGTCCTTATCTGTACACACCGGGCATAATCAACATTATTAAAAACTTCAAAAATATCTAAATCGCTCATAGCTACAAAACAAACAGAAAAATAATTTTTTCTTTTGAATACAGTGTTTAGTTATTTATCCACTTATCAAGAATGTCAATTTCATCATTAAAGGTTGGATCTTCTTCTTTGCTTTCAATCTCCTGTTTTTTTGCTATCTCTTTATGAGGAACTTCATTTATTTCTGGTTTTTTCAAGACTTTTTCTGCCCGTACTATCCCAAATTGGTTTTGCAATAATGCAATATGTAATTCTAGAGATTTAATAGCAAAGGAAGCGGCTGCTTTGACTTGTTCCTCATCACGCCCTTTCCACTTCAGAGCAAATGGTTCCCAAAATGCTGAGAGAGCTTGCAAGAACATCTGTGTCTTTGGATAGGGTAAATCATCAACTGCATTGAGATACTCAACCAGACTGGCATATCTTTGATTGCTTTTAACTTTGAATCTACATTCCAAACTATCTATTTTTTTGCCCTCTTCTTTAGGCTCTGGCATAACTTCCTTCATTGGCCTCTGTATTGTCTTCTGATTTACTCAAACTAGGCATCGGGACATTTAAAAGTACATAAAATAACCCATAGACATCTGCTAAACGTGCAGCTAGTTCATCGTTGACCACATCTTTTCCAAAGGTCTGATGTATTCTTTTTTCTAGGGTATGTCCCCAATTTAACTGTTCTATATAGTTGGGTAAGATTTCCATGATCTCTTCTTTGAGATACATTACTGTTCCTCCTCCAATCAAAAACTCATCAATCTTGCTCAAGACTAGTTCTTGCTTAAGCCAATTTTTAAGCAAAGTTATGTATTCTTTTCTGGCACTTATAATTGCAGACTTTAAAGACTCTATCTCTGCTTGTTTTAGTTCTGTTCGAGTAGTTCTAACTAGTTTCTCCAAGCTTTTCTTATCTGGGTTCTTTTTGGATTTCATCTGTGAGATAACTTCAGTTAATCTTTCTTCTTTCTGTCCTGAAGTCATTTGGATGATTCTATGTATCATTTTGGAAAAGCCAAAATCACTAGTAATTCCTTTAACTAGTTCACCCTTCTCTAAAACCATTAATGATGAGTTCCTATAACCTATCATCAAGACTGCTACATTCACTGTCTTCATTGGTTCTAGTTTTTGATTAGCTTTGGGTGCTCTAGCTTTAGTTAATAATCCCCCCCCCTCTGGCAAAGCTATAAATCTTTTCAGTTCTAAGCTGTACTCTTCTCCTCTAAAAGTGAAGTTTTTCATCCCTTCAACAATTGCTTGATGAAATCTCCCTTTGTCTTCATGTTCAGATAAAGGCAGCAATATACCTATAGTTACTTTAAACTTATTTCCCAATTTATGCTTCTGTGCTATTGCTCCCAACATTGACAACATCAATGGTATCGCTGCATCTATCTTCAATGTATTTAAAGACTTGAGTGTATGAAACCTATTCCTTGCTAAAAATCCTACCGCATAGTAAGTTTCTCCAAGTTTTAACCATGCTGAATTTTCCTCTCTTCCTGTACCCTGTTTGCTGTTTTCATAAGTTTCTATCGACTCCCTATGAACTTCCACAACCTCTGGCTCAAAGAAAATTAGCGATTGTTCTATCTTTTCGTTTCCAATTGTGTAAATAGCTCTGGCTAAACTTGCTCCAAAATCTGCTGCTATTGTCACTGATGTTAGACTTGCTTCACTCACTTAGTTATCCTCATTTTCTTTGACATTACAGATAGACTATACATATAATACTTACTCGTTGCCTCGTGTTGATTTTTAAATCAATTTATCGCCCTGAAAAGAGTTGAAACCTTTATGCAGTCTTAGTTTTAGTGTTTTTACCCTTAAAAAAGTGTCGTGTTTGTGTCGTGACTATACAAAAAAGGCTGTTTTTGACTGTTTTTTAGCTTCTTTAGAGTCATTCTAACAGTTTTTACCTAGTATCTTAGAAGAACTTGAGAGAGTATTTAGTCTCAAAACAGTATGATTATTAGTGTGATTAGTGTTATAGATGTGTCGTAACTATACCTGTGTTAAGTTTATAAGTATTGATTTTAGATAATGGTAGTACTGTTTTGTCGAGAAGCAAGTTAAGTTGATTATATATGTTATACTAGCAAAAAATTACTTTTATCAGAGTTGTGTCCTAAACAAGTAGTAGGTAGTTAAAAGGGACAAAAAAAATGCCAAGAAAAATATTTCCTTTACTACTCTCGGAAGAAGAGAAAGCAGAAATTCAAGAGAAGGCATCAGCAACAGGATTGAAACTTAGTGAATACGCTAGAGCCATATTAATTGATGGAAATGTCACGAGTAAAAGAAAAAGTAACATTCCTAAAAGTCATCAAAAAATCTATGCTGGTCTAAGTAACATTAGTGACGCTCTAGAACGACTCCTCTGCCTATTAGAAGAAAATCAATGGCCACCTGTTGAGATGGCAATACTGAGAGAAGTAGAAAAATCCATCCAACAGTTAAAAGACACAGTGCTTGGAGACGACTAGGGATGATTGGGAACATCATCAAAGGAAGTAGTTTTGAGAAAGTAGTCCATTATGTTGCTACTAAAGATAGGGCGAGATTTATTAGTGGCAATATGGTCAAAGAATCGCCCCTAATGCTAGCTAAAGAATTTAATGTTATTTGGGATTTGAACACAAGCGTTGAAAAAGCAGTATTTCACATCAGTCTATCTCTAACTAAAGAAGAACATTTATCAGATGAAAAATGGAAAAAGCTAGCTAGAGACTATCTAGATGGAATGGATTTTGGCAAAAATCAATATGTAGTCTATCAACATCAAGATACACCACATGAACATATCCACATTATTGCCAATCGAGTACGCTATGATGGTTCTACAGTTTCTACTTGGTTAGACTATTCTCGAAATGATGATCTAGTTCACGCTCTAGAAAAAGAATATGGATTAATCACGACTGTCTCCTCTAAAGATATTCTTCGCAAAAGTCAGTCGAATGGAGAATTAAGGCAACTTCTAACAACTGGAGAAGAAAGCATTAGACAGAATCTACAAGATCTAATAGACCAGACCACTTCTGAGTTTCCCAATCAAACCATGCCAGATTTCATTGCCAGATTGAAAGAAAAAGGAGTAGAGACGAGAATTAGTCTGACTAAAGGTGAAGCTGTTAAGGGTATTAGCTACGAGTTCTCTGGCATGGCTTTTTCAGGTACGCAGCTTGGAAAAGCATATACGTTTCCAGGACTTCAAAAACATAAAGGGATAGAGTATAACCCCTCAATGTTCACGATAATAACGGAGACATCAGAAAAGCTTCAGAAAGATTTAGAAGTCAAGTCAGACTCTTCAACACTCAAAACAACAACAGAGACATCAGAGAATAAAATGATACAGACCAATCAACACATCGACAGTGAAAAAGTCTTTCTTAAGGCCAAAAAGCTTTTCAATCAGCTACATAAGATGAAGGCTCTAAAAGAGAACCAACACGGTCAGTATGAATTTACAGGAAAGCGAAGAAAAATGGTTTACTTCGTAAAAGAAAAGAGATTCTCACTCTATGACCGTAAAAGTAATGAAGAACTACTTCGGGTATTAGTTGGAGAAAAAATAGTCTATGACAAGGAAAACCTCACAGAAACTGACTTGCTGATTATTGATGAAGCTTTGATAGAACTTGCAAAAATCAATGAACAATCTCTCACTCGTACTAAGAAAGATGGACTAGAAATAGAATAGATACTTTGGTAGTTTAGGTAAGAAGTGAGACCACTTAAACCAAGATAATATAGATTATGTGAAGTTAATGAGTGACAAAAAGGCTAACCAAGCCATTCATTTCTTGGGCTTTTTGCACTACAGTATTTGGTCAAGTAATTTCAATCTAGTAAAGGAACTGAATGGCTACATTCATCGAAAAACCAACAAAAATAGAATCAGTAGGCAGTCTGCCAAAGATTATAGAAGAATTCATCGGACGTGTGAACTCAAAAACAGAAGGTGTAAGTATTGCCAAAATGCGGAGTCCTAGTGGCTGGATTGAACCAGGTCAGACCCCAGAATTTGATGAATTTACCATCGTCTTGCAAGGCTCCTTAAGAGTTGAAACTCTTGAAGGTACAATTGATGTGATGGCTGGACAAGCCGTAATTGTACATAAAGGAGAATGGGTTCGTTACAGTACTCCTAATGTTGAGGGAGCTGAGTATATTGCCGTTTGTCTTCCTGCCTTTTCACCAGAAATGGTTCATCGAGATGATTAGCCTAAATCCAACTAAGTAATTTAGATGTTTTGCTTAGAAAAGATAATTTCGGGAGGACAGACAGGTGCAGATAGAGCTGCTCTTGATTGGTCTATAGTAAATACAATTCCTCATGGAGGTTGGTGTCCAAAAGGACGCAAAGCGGAGGATGGAATAATCGCTCCAAAATATCAACTGCAAGAAACTCCTTCAGAAGAATATGCCCAACGTACTCAGTGGAATGTTCGGGATTCTCAAGGAACGGTAATATTCTCAATCAACCAAAATCTTGTGGGTGGCTCTTTATTAACTAAGAACTTGGCTCAGCACTATAACAAGCCTTGGTTACATATTTCCAAAAACAGTAATAATAATCCCATCTTAGAATTAAGTGAGTTTATCGACCAAAATAGGATAAACGTTCTTAATGTAGCTGGCTCAAGAGCTTCAGAAGAACCTGAAATCTATCAATTTGTCCTAGATATTTTTGATTTATTTTCCTCAAATAAGATAATTCACCATCAATATGATTAGGGGATTAGGCTCATTTTATAGTTCGACAGTGTGGAAAAGCTTTGCATTGATGTCATTCTATCCAAATAAATGTAGCCATCCAGATGCTCACACTCATGTTGAATGACTCTTGCTAAATATCCCTCAAAAGTTTCTACCTTTGGAAAACCATTACAAGTTAAATACTTTACTTTGATAGTTTTTGAACGTGGTACTAATCCTACGAAACCTGGAACACTAAAGCATCCTTCCCAATCTTCTTCATATTCTTTTGAAGCTTCAATAATTTCGCTCCTTTATCATTACATACAAAGGTGATTCAGGTCGGTCAGGAAAAAGCTCTGTTTTTCTAACCTCAACAACAATGATACGCTCTTTTAATCCTATCTGAGAAGCAGCAAGACCAGCTCCTTTAAGTTCCCTAAGAAGATTAACCATTTTCTCACAATCAGAAGAAACACTTTGTACATCTTCGACAGGAATGCAGCTTCTCCTCAAAGCAGGAGCGCCAACAGTAACAATCTGAGAATGAGCATCGTCAGTTGGTAATTGGATATCGGACTTGGTAGTATTTATTACCTTCAATTTAGACTCAGGCATGGTTTTTTTGTCCTCAATAAAAAAACGGAAAGTTTACAATTCTTAATATAATAACTATCATAGCTTCAACTTATATTTTCATTCCATCCTTACTGAAAGGCTAAAACTATTACTAGAAAAGACTTTCCAGATTTTTACAAGACTTCAATAATTTTAAACTTTTCACAAACATTGCGAAAAATTTGCTCCTTAAGATATCTTAGAAGTAAGATGACAAATAAAAGCTTGCATAAAAGCAAACAACAACTTTATATAAATACATAAAACTTAAAGACAAAAAATGACTCTTGCAACAGTTTCCAACATGGTATTGTCACCAGATGATTTCAATCCTCCCCTCAAACGGACTGAAGTTGCTGTGCCTTACTATTGGACTGTAGAAGAATTAGCGGCAGAGTTGGGAATGTCAAAACGTTATGTTATATCTTTAATTAATGGCGATCCTAGAAAAAAAGATCCTCTTCCTCAGCTTAAAGCTCATAAGGTTGGAGCAATATTATTAATTCCAGATATAGAAGCCCTTACATATTTGTGGAAAGTACGTCAAGAAGGCATAACTCCAAGAAAAAGGAAATCTTAACAATTATTAATATTTTTAGAGCGTAATTAGGCACGAATAGTTTACAATATCCTTAGATGCCAAAAAAGTCCCCCTGTGACTGTCAATCTTAGGGGACTTAATTTAGCTCTACTCAACTCAACTAGTTAACCTAGTCGAGCAGATTTAACATATCTATTCAATTATGCTTTACTGTAATTGTAGCAAACCCTTGCGTCTATTTGCAAATATCTTGCTGTCTTTTTTAGAGGAAAAAGCCTTTAAAAACAACGATTTAGCACAAATATTCCCATCCATCGTACCTAATTGTGCCTATTCTGCACTGATAAAACCATCTCTTAATGAAACATGGAGGGGAAACTATGATTAACCCCCTACATAGAGAAGAGTGGATAATAGGCTCTGCGGTTAGTTCAACAATAACTGACCTCAATGTCACAAGTCTTGAGGGCTTCATTGCCCTTGACTGGATGCTTCAAGGATTATCCTCAGAAGAAAGAATCAATACAGGAGCACCTCATCGAAATTGGTTTGACCGCTATGACCATCTCAAATACGGCGGATGGAGATGTTCAGGACTCAATTTATTAACTTTAACTGATGATGATTGGGGAACTTTTAAACCAGAGCAACCTAGACCAGACTTTAAAAAAGAAGGTAAATTTCTTAAATACGAGAATCCTCCCAAAATCCCTACAGGCGTTTTTGCACTCAAACTTGACCTGAGAGACTGGATAAAGATCTCAGAGAAACATCATCAACCTGCTTACTGTGTCCGACCAGAATATGTCTTTGGTTATTGCCTTCGACCCAATTATGTCTTACCAGAATGTTGTGTCCTCCCATTCGATATCTTTAATTATCGTGTTCGACCAAAAGAACCAGAACCAATACTCCCAGAATGTTGTGTTTTACCAGAAGAACTCTTTAATTTATGTGTTCTAGCAGAGACTCCTGCTCAGGAAATCGAACAATACAAAAATAATTCTGGTGCTCATTTTTGGCAATGGCTATTAGACAATCCTCATCTTCCAACCATCATCACAGAAGGAGCTAAAAAAACAGGATGTCTTCTAACTGCTGGCTACATAACAGTCGGTCTCCCTGGCATTTTCAATGGTTATAGAGTCCCAAAAGATGACCAAGGCAATAAGATTGGCAATCCTTTCTTAATCCCTGAACTCCAACTACTGGCAGCCAATGGACGAGAAATGTCCATCTGTTTTGATAATGACGTTAAGCCCAATACTGCTAAAAATGTTCGCATAGCTACTCAAACGCTAGCTAGACTTTTTAAAGAACAGGGCTGTCCAACTTCTTTCATAACTTGGACTGGGCCTGAGAAAGGGGTAGATGACCTTATCATTTCCAGAGGCGTAGAGTATTTTGATGAACTCTATCAATCAAGACGCAACCCACTCTCTATCTATCAAGCCATCAAAGAGCGTCAAAGCTTAAGTAAATACGACCATTTCACTTTCAAAAGTCAATACTTTTCCCATGACCTATTAATTCCCTCATTACCCAAAATTATTGGTTTTAAAGGTGCTAAAGGTACAGGGAAAACTCAAGCTATTATCGAACAAGTCCAAAACGCACAAGCAAGAGGTCGAAGAGTTTTTGCCCTAACACATAGAATACAGTTAGCCTTACAACTCTGTCATCGATTCCAAATTAATCATCTAGAAGACATCAGAGAGAAAAATTCGCCCTTAGGCAAAATACTAGGTTATGGACTTTGTGTCGATAGTCTAAGACCTAGTTCTAAAGCTCAATTCAGTCCTAACGAATTTGAAGACGCACTAGTCATCATTGATGAGGCAGATCAGGTTATTGAACATCTCTTACTAGGTGGAACTTTAAAAGAAAGCAATCGACGACCTGAAGTTTTACTGACCTTTCAAAAGGCTATGGAAATCTGCCTAGCATCCCCTGAAGGTCAAGTTATTTTACTTTCGGCTGACCTCTCTCCCAGAGAAATCGACTTTATCGCTAGTTTTGGCATCAATCCCACCATCTATTGTCTAGAAAATCTTTACAACCCTGTCCAAGAAAACCCTAGAGAGCTTAAGGTTTATCAATCTCCTGAAGAGTTAATGTTGGCTATTCGAGATGAGATTGCCAGAGATGAAAGACCTGCTATCTTCCTTTCTGCCCAAAAAGAACAATATAAATACTCTACTACCACTCTAGAAAAACAGCTTAACTCAGAATTTAGCGAACGAAGGTTTTTACGTATAGATTCTAACTCAGTAGCTGACCCCACACATCGAGCTTATGGAGTGATGTCTGGTGACCTTAACTCTGTTCTATCTAAGTTCGATGGTTTTCTAGGTAGTCCAACTGTTGAAACTGGTATCAGTATCGACATCAAAAACTACTTCAGTGGCGTTTATTCTCTCTTTAACGGCGTTCAATCTATCAATGGAGCTTGTCAATCACTTGAACGAGTAAGAGACCATATAGACAGACATATCTATGTTAGTAAGACATCTTCTCTGAAAATTGGCAACGGTTCTACCAATGCTAAAGAACTCATTGAAAGTCAAACCAAATTGCACTCTTTAGAAGAGTCTTTTACTGATATCTGTGCGGCTGAAGGATTTGCTACACGTCAAGGAAATCTCCTTAATCCTATCTTTATCGAAACTTGGGCAGCAATTGCTGCCCAGAGAAACCTAGAAGCCTTACATTACGCCGATGTCTTACTAGAAAAACTAGCTGACTATGGTTATGAAGTAGTATACGTCAATAACACTCCAGAAGAAAAAGAGAAGGCCGCTTTGGTCAAACAAAAAGCCCTTGAAACCAGCCAAAAGCTTTATGATGCTCATTGTCAAAGAGTAGCCATGGCTAACAACCCCTCAAATCAAGAGTATCAAAGGCTAGAAGAAACCAAAGAAAAAACTGAGGCAGAACAGGAACAACTCAAAAAAGGTCAAATTTGTCGGCGTAGTCTTCTCGTTGAAGGGGAAGTTAATCCTCATTTGGTTAAAGAATTCGATAAAGGGATTTTTGTTAAATGGGAACGCTATTATTACTTATTTGAGGGAACCGATTTCCTTATTTCTAAGGCCAGAGAACGACTCGATAATAAACTCTACTTAGGGATAGGTTTCTTACCTGACTTACCCACTCTGACGGTTGAGGTTAAAGCTTTAGAGAAAGTTATCTCTCCACTCCTTGACCCTGAGAAGACTTGGAATAGAGACAATTTGACAATTTGGGCACTTGAGTATGTTTTCCCTTACCGTAAGGAATTAGAACTAATCCTCAAAGTCAAAATTGACCCGGAAAAAGATGGAAAAAGCCCCCTGGCTCTTGCTCAGAAATTCTTAAAGCTAATCGATTTAAAGTTTATCTGTTCCAAACGCCCGAATGGAGGAAAGCGAATGCGAGAATATAAACTCTTAAATGTACTTCTTCCTCTGCCAAAAGAACAGTTAAGTCTGCTTACAGAAAAACAGATACAGACTAGAGAAATACTACAAAAATTAGAACAAACTAAAAAACAGGTTCTCGCTCGGTGGCTTTCAAGGGATCTTCAATCTGAACCGTCCACTTTTAACTATATATATTCAAACAACCCATCAAGTGGACGGACGGAACATACTTCATTAAATCTTCCTGTAGAACCGGGTTCTAGTGGTCAAGACAGTTTCTCTGAGTATGAACAAACTCCTAATTCCGATAATAATCTGTCTACCTTTACAGAACCTTCCTCAGAACCGTCCACTTTTAACGATATATATTTAAACAACCCATCAAGTGGACGGACGGAACAAAAGGCAGAACATCTTCCTGTAGAAACGGTGTCTAATGGTCAAAATAGTTTCTTTGAGGAAGAACAAACGCAAAAGATAGACAATATAATATCCACGAATACAGAAAAATCGTCAGAGCCGTCCACTTTTAACCATATATATTCAAATAACCAAAAACTGGACGAGACCTCAGATCTTTTAACCGTGTGTGTAGTGTGTCTCGGTGGTATTAATTACCAAGATAAAAAAGAGGAGTTTTCTATCTTGGCAGCGATTTGGCAAGATTATGGCTCGCTAGTCAAAAAAGCTCTCTCCTTTCTTACTGACATAACTCAAAAAATAACTCTAACTCAATGGTTAGAAGAACTTTAGCCCATATAGGTCTACCTCACTCGAGTGAGGAATATTTTCTTCAAGAGGTGTCCTTGGCTTATTTTGTCGACTATTATCACTTCTGTTTATTTTTTCATCCAAAAACCCCATCGTAAAATTTACAGGTCGAACAAATTTCTAGTCATCTCATCTCTGATGCGTAGTTCATTAACTTTAGCTATAGCAGTCTCATCAAAACCATTCTGGCAACGTTGGTGCTAAGACTAGTAGAGCATTCAAAGATAGAGCTTGACCAAAAAAATATAGCACGTTGGTTTGTTGATCTTCCTGCTGCGTCTAAGAGCACAATTGGTCAACTTCTCACTCACACAAGCGGTCTCCCTGACTACGGAACACTACCGGATTACCATCAAGCAGTTCGCTCATCCCCTAGTAAACCTTGGTCTGAAGCAGAGTTTTTAGAGCGTAGTCTTGTCCAGGGTCTTCAATTTGAACCTGGAGCCAAATCGACTTACTCAAACATTGGCTATTTGTTGTTGCGACTCATTGTTGAGAGTCTAAGCGGCAAGTCATTTGCAGATATTGTACTTGAAGAGCTTCTCATCCCTCTAAATCTTCAGGATACCTTCGTACCGACTAGCCAAGAAGATCTATCGGTTATCTTCTGGATATGACAATAGATTTCAGCTCTTCGAGCATTTCTGGAGTAGTTTGAGTTTTTTGCCACGCTTTCCGGGCTGTCAGTCTTTCACACCAAGCAGTTAATTTAGGATAATCATTAAAAGGCACACCTAAAGGTAACAATAATGGTACTATAGTTCTAGCTACTGCTTCAGCGAGAGTAATGTTTTCACTGCCAAAAAATGGGCGAGAGTCTAAAAGACTTTCAAAGAACCTCAGTACCACTGACGATTTATGTTTTGCTTGTTCAATTTTTTCTGCTTCTCCAGGCAAACCTAACATTATGGGCAAGAAGGCTGTTGCCGCAGGTAATAGTTCATTAACTGTTACCAATTCCACCATCCTGACAATTGCTAAATCGTTGGCATTGCTAGGTAGCATAGCAGGTGTGGGATATTTTGTTTCTAAATAATCTAATATTGCTAAGGATTCGACGAGCTTAAAATTATCATCTACTAAAGCTGGAATATGGTGAAAAGGACTAATTGCCAAGAAATCTGGTTTAAATTGTTCCCCATTAACTTTAACTTCTACTAACTCAAATTCCAAGCCTTTTTCTAGTAGAGTAATCCAAACACGACGAGAGTTTGGTGAAATAGGATAGTGATAAAGTTTTAGCATATTATGACAATCTAGATGTTAATACTTTTGCAGTGTAACATAATGGTGCGGCTCAGTTGATATAGTAGCGCAATTGGAACTTTGCACTTACGCAAACAGTGCTGTTTGAGTCCATGATTAACAAAACTAGTCCCGTTAACCCCGAACTGGTAAAAAAGGATGAACAATTAGTTTAGACTCAAATTAGAATTTGACCGATGGGAGAGGATAGACGGTAAAGCCAGACGAGTCTATAAAGGATGTGACATTGACTATGATTACCGTATATCAGTATTGAAAAGATTTCTGCAAAGAGATATGGAGATAATAGAAAATGCTGTTGCCTGAACTCTCTGTCACACCCCCTTAATAATAGATCTATGTTTGAGATTAGAGACGATGTGACATGAATTAATCAAATTAGTCTTACCAGAAAAAGAGTTAAATAGAAAATATTTTTCCTCATCTTTCACATCCCCGAAACACCTATTGAGCCTAGATTTTAAGTAGAACTTTAAACTCTTAGAAAACAAGGAACAGAACTGATTATGACTTATTATCCTTACTGGCATTTACTAAAACCTTATTCAAAATCTGATTGACATTAATTATGACGAACATTTTCCATTTACCTCCTGAGTTGCCTAACCATGAATTATTTGAGCCTTTGGAATAAGAGCAATAATGTTTTAATTGAACGTATTATCTCCACTGGACAAACTACACCTACAGAGGAGTGGTATGACCAAGAACGTTTTGGAGTGGGTCATTGTCTTACAAGGTGAAGCAGAATTGGTTTATGCTGAGGGGTTGAGTTTTCAACTTAAACCAGGAGATTATCAGTTCATTCCAGCCCATCAAAAGCATCGAGTTGAATTTACTAGCAATAACCCTCCTTGTATCTGGTTGGCAATCCACTTTAACTTAACCTAAATGGTTCAGTTTTTTTAGTTCTTATTAGAGGCTAATTTTTCTTAATTGATACTCAAAATTATTCAAATAGTTATACCAAATCCTCTTTAAAAATACATTGAATATTTTTACTATTGTTCTTCTCTGTAACCTTTACCCTATTGCCTATTCCCTTAAACCTATATCCTTCAATCTTTTTAATAACCAGATTTAGGATTAGACTATAGCTACTGATAATCTTCACTCTTAAAAAGAGAAAGTTGACCTGGAGAAATATTAGATTGTTTCCTGTTGTGATAAATTACGTTAGGTAAAATCGCTATAAGCCTTACACAACAAGCTTTTAATCGTTGTTTATATTTTATACAACGAATCATTGAATTACCAAAAAAGTGTCAACAAAGTAAATAGTG
>CASBQB010000099.1 GCA_949127655.1 Chroococcales cyanobacterium PMM_0086
AACTGACAACAGACCTCTGACTAAAGTTATAATTTTCTAAGTAGAAACTTCTAAATTAAATTGGTTGGATTGAGGGAAAAAGATAACTGTGTCATCCACTACCGCTAGAACTGAGCAAGAGAAACAAAAACCACTTCCCCCTAAGACAAGTTTTACCAAAGGCATAATCTCTGTAGCTGGAGGAACAGTTTTAACCATCACATTACTGGCAACTTCTGTAATAGCTGGCGGGATGATGGGACTAGCAATCAGTTTTCGAAATCTACCTGATGTTAGGCTGCTCAAAACCTATATCCCCTCAGAAACTTCTTTAATTTACGATGTCAAGGGAAGACTACTCAGTAGCTTGCACGGGGAAGCTAACCGAAAAGTAATTAAGCTAAATCAAATATCTCCATACCTCAAACGGGCAGTCCTAGCTATAGAAGATAGTAACTTCTATTACCACCAAGGTATTAATATGAATAGCATAGGACGGGCTGTAGTCGTCAATTTTCAACATGGAGAAGTGGTAGAAGGTGCTTCAACTTTGACCATGCAGTTAGTCAAAAATATCTTTCTCTCACATCAGAGGACAGTTAATAGGAAACTAGCTGAGGCAGTTTTGGCTATCCGCATTGAACAGGTATTTGACAAAGCTCAAATATTAGAGATGTACCTCAATAACATTTATTGGGGACATAATAACTATGGAGCGCAGACAGCATCCGAAAGTTATTTTAGTAAGCCAGCCTCTAAATTAACCCTAGCTGAAGCCTCAATGATGGCGGGGTTAATTCAAGCACCAGAAGTCTATAGTCCCTTTGTCAACCCAGCAGAAGCCAAAAAAAGACAGTCCTTAGTTTTAACGAGGATGCGTGAGTTAGGTTGGATAACTAAAGAAGAAGAAACAAAAGCATTAGCACAACCCCTAAAATTTGGTAAAAAGACAGCTTGGGCTAGTAGTAAATTACCCTATGTGACAGATACAGTACTAGAAGAGTTGAATCGTCGTTTCGGAAAAGAAACTGTGATGAAAGGGGGCATGAGAATACAGACTAGTGTGGACTATAAGATGCAAGAACTAGCTCAAGGTACCGTACAAAGTGCCTATGATAATCTCAGGAATAATGGAATAAATACCAAAAATCTTCAAGTAGCCCTGGCAGCAGTAGATCCTCGCACTCACTACATTAAGGCTCTAGTAGGTGGGGTAGACTATCAGAAAAGTCAGTTAAATCGTGCCTTACATTCACAACGACCACCAGGATCAACTTTTAAACCTTTCGTCTACTATACCGCCTTTGCTAGTGGGAAATATACCCCAGATTCAGTGATCGATGATAACCCAATTAGTTTCCGTGATGGCAGTGGTTACTACACTCCGAAAAACTACGGAGGTGGTTACTCAGGTCCAGTCTCACTCAGGACAGCCTTAACCAATTCTATGAACATTCCTGCAGTCATTTTAGGGCGTAAGGTAGGCCTAGATAAGGTCATAGAAGTGTGCAAGAGACTGGGTATTACTAGTCCATTACAATCAGTAACCTCTTTGCCTTTAGGGTCTATCGGTGTAACCCCTTTAGAAATGGCTGGAGCATATGCTACTTTTGCTAGTAATGGCTGGTCCTCTCAAACAACGATTATTGTCAAAGTGACAGATAGCAGTGGAAATGTACTCTTAGATAATACTCCTCAGCCTCAACTGGTTTTAGACCCCTGGGCTACTGCTTCTTTAACTTCTGTACTGCGAGATGTAATTAACGAAGGAACAGGAAAGAATGCGGCGTTTGGTCGTCCTGCAGCCGGGAAAACAGGCACCACCGACTCAGAACGTAATATCTGGTTTGTCGGTTATGTACCACAGCTAGCTACAGCTATTTGGGTAGGGGATGACAATAACCTTAAACTAGGCGAAAAGGTGACAGGTGGGGGCAATGTAGCTCCAATTTGGGGAAATTTCATGTCTAAAGCGATGGAAAATCAACCTGTAGATTATTTTGAACCCGCAGCTAAGTTTGTGCCTCCTTCTAAAAAGTAAAATATGTCCAAAGCTAAACCACCGATCAAAGTAGCTAGGCGTTTGCCTCGTCCAACTACACAAGAGAGACATCATCCAATTATCAATGATTTCTATCATTGGTTACTCAGTTTAAAATTGTTGCCTTTTCTAGCAGCTGTTTTGAGTTTCTATCTCCTTTTGAATACATTGTTTGCCCTAATTTATTCCTTTACAGGGGGAGGAATAGCTAATGCTAAATCTTTTGCTGATATTTTCTTCTTTAGTATACAGACACTTTCAACAGTAGGTTATGGGGCAATGTACCCTCAAAACTTCGCCGCCCAAGTAACAGTCGGGTTGGAAGTCTTTATCGGTTTGTTTCTAATAGCTCTCTTAACGGGCTTAATGTATGCTCGTTTTTCACGTCCGACAGCTAAGGTTGTTTTTAGCAAGGTAGCTGTAGTATCCCCTTTTGATGGGATACAGACTCTGATGTTTAGAGTGGCTAACCGCCGTGAAAATCAGATTTTAGAAGCTAAAGTCCAAGTCTCTTTGTTGCGCTTTGAGACAACTAAAGAGGGCTATAGACTCAGACGTTTCTATGACCTTAAATTGCCGCGGGAGCGTACCCCAGCTTTTGGCTTAAGTTGGTTAGTCATGCACCCTATTGATCAGAATAGTCCTTTCTATGGAGCAACTTTAGAGAGTATAGAAACTGCCGAAACAGAAATCTGGATCACCTTAACAGGTCTAGATGAAACCTCTTCTCAAACTATTCATGCTCGTTGTTACTATAAGTACTCAGAAATACTCTGGGATATGCGCTTTGTGGATCTCTTTTCCCAAGATGAACGAGGTCAATACTATATGAATATTCAATTAATCCATGATGTGGTTCCGGTTTAAGGAGATATTGATTACAGTTTAATGAATAATCTTCTCATTAGTCTAGTGGTCTTCCTTTCTTCCGCAAGTCTATTAAAATTCATTAAAAAAGCCCTGAGCCTAGCTTTAGGCTCAGGGCTGTCCTCCATCACTTCATATTGAAGAGGAAGAGAGAACACTCACTTAAAAGGCAACCTTTATATTTCTATTCTAAGCTAAATGATAAAGATTTGCAATAAAATTCTAAAAATAATAATTCTTGCCAAGCCTATGTTTTATTCCTTTGGGTTAATCACAAAGTAAAACAGGCATCTCGCCTGTTAATCACAAAGTGAAACAGGTATCTTGCCTGTGCTAGCATTTATTAAGTTAGTTGGCGCTCAGAATGACTTATACTTTCTTGGGTATGATAATCATGGTGATGTTGCGTCCCTCTTTCTTGGGCATTTGCTGAATATCCCCCGCCGCTTCTAGATCCCCTACCATCCGGTTAAGTAGCTCAAAGCCGAGTGTTGGATGCTCAATTTCACGCCCTCGCAGGGTAATAATAGACTTTACGCGATCACCATTACTCAGAAATGAACGCGCTTGATTGAGTCTGACTTGGTAGTCATGTTCTCCTATTTTATAACGCATTTTCACTTCTTTGAGATCTGCCATGCGCGTTTTACGGCGACTTTCTCTAGCACGTTTTTCTGCTTCAAAACGGTACTTCCCATGATCCATGATGCGACAGACTGGTGGTTTAGCTTCTTCATTAACCATCACTAGGTCTAGTCCAGCTTCTGCAGCGAGTTGGAGCGCTTCAGTGGGGGTGATTATACCTATTTGTGCGCCATCAGCATCAATGACGCGGATCTCTGCGTGGGCTGTAATTGGGGTCTTAGATTTGACGACTGCTATGATGTTATCTCCTTGATTTAACTGTAATATTCGAGACGCTTGATAATGCTTTAAGTGCTATGGAGGAATGTATTTCCGCTCTTACGGCTACGTTTCTCGAATACTCTTTTATTTTCTTTATTATATTATATTATATTCAGATATCTTCTAACCGTATTATGTGTAACTCGCAACTTTAGAATTATTTACTTTGTTTAAATGCCTTATTCCAAAAATCTCGGCGAGTCAGGATGCCCTGTGATGGACTCAAAAGTAGTGTCAGAAGAAAGAGACTCGAAGAGACTAGAATAATAGCAGGGCCCGAGGGTAGGTTATGGTAGTAGCTCAGATAGACCCCTGAAACACTAGATATTGCTCCAATCATTGAACCTAAAAAGATCATTTGATGCAGTTCTTTAACTAGAAGATAAGCTGTTAAAGCTGGACCGACCATCAATGAGATCACCAGAATCACTCCGACAGACTGCATACTAACAATAATCGTCAATGTCACTCCCGTCATAAAGGCCAGGTGCATGGTCTCCACAGGTAACCCTATTGCTTGCGCTCCTGTTTTATCAAAAGTATAGAAGAGCAGTTCTTTATAGAAGAGCTTAATCATAATCAAAATGAGCAGGGTTACTACCAAAGTTCTGATAATGTCACTCTGAGTAACTGCTAGGATATCCCCAAATAAAAAACTATCTAAGTCAATTTTATTTTTTAAGACTGTAATTAAGATAACACCTAATGCAAAGAAGCTTGAAAAAGTCAAGGCCATTGCTGCATCAACTTTAATCTTGGATTGTGATTTAATCCAAGCAATTAAAACTGAGCCTAAGATACCTGAGATAAAGGCACCCATCAAAATATCTATTCCTAAAAAGAAAGATATAGAGAGTCCAGGTAACACACAATGAGCAATGACATCTCCTAAGAGAGCCATACGTTGGACGATTAAATAAGTGCCGACAACAGGACAGAGTAAGCCAACTAAAATTCCTATGCTTAGAGCGTTTTGAATGAATTCATAATGTAATGGTTCTAATAATAAATCCAGCATCTTTTTAACAGATTAAATTGTCTTTTGCAGGTAGATAATATGGCTTTGAGATAGGTGAGAATACTCCCCCATAAGCTTCTTTTAGGTTGTCTTTTGTCATTACCTGCTGGGGGGTTCCATCAGCAATCAAACAACGATTAAGCAATAAAAGACGATCTAATTGATTGATATTTTCCCCCCAGTCGTGACTACTTATTAACAGAATTTTCTTCTCTTCTCTTAATTGTTTAAATATTTCTAAAATAATCGCTTCTGTCTTCTTGTCAACTCCGGTTAAAGGCTCATCTAATAAAAATAACTCTGCCTGTTGAGCTAAAGCTCTAGCTAAAAATACTCTCTGTTGTTGTCCACCAGAAAGCTCTCCGATCTTTCTATTTTTTAATGTATTTATCTCTACCCTTTCCAGTGCTTCTTGGACAATCTTTTTATCAGGAATACCAGGTCTTTTAAACCAGCCTAAATGCCGCGTTCTGGCCATCATTACTACATTCCAAACAGTAATAGGATAGTCCCAGTCTATTAGCGATCTCTGCGGCACATAGGCAACTTTTTCTAGTTGTTGATGTAGGGGACAGTCACAATAACTAACTACTCCATGTGTTAAAGGTACTAACCCTAAGAGGGCTTTAAACATAGTACTTTTTCCTGCACCATTAGGACCGATCACCCCCACCAGTTCACCTAATTTGATGCTGAAACTAACTGACTTCAGTCCTGATACTCCCCGATAATCCACGACTAACTGTTCAACTTCTAACATATTTCGGTTAAAGTGATAATGATTTTCATTATATCCTAAAATATGTTCAAAAGACAAAGACAGTCTAAGTTTTTCTAGAACAGTCTGGGCATTATATAATCGCTGGATAAAGCAATTTGATCTTTTATGAAAGCACTCATTCTCTCAGGTGGAAAAGGAACCCGTTTACGTCCTCTAACCTATACTGGCGCTAAACAATTGGTTCCTGTTGTCAATAAACCTATTCTGTGGTATGGAATTGAGGCTATTGTCGCAGCCGGAATTACCGATATTGGGATTATTATAAGTCCTGAAACCGGGCAAGAAATCCAGGTTAAAACAGGTGATGGAGAAAAGTTCGGGGCTAATATTACCTATATTTTACAGGATCACCCTTTGGGATTAGCTCATGCAGTAAAAATTGCGCAGCCTTTCTTGGGAGATTCTCCCTTTATTATGTATTTAGGAGACAACTTAATTGAAGATAGTTTAGACTCCTTTTTTACAGCCTTCAAACAACAAAATTTAGATGCTTTGATTCTTTTAAGAAAAGTTTCTAATCCTTCAGCCTTTGGAGTAGCGAAGGTGGATGAACAAGGACGGGTTCTGCAGCTGATCGAAAAGCCGAAAGTACCCCCCTCTAATTTAGCTTTGGTGGGAGTTTATTTCTTTTCCAATGCTATCCATCAGGCTATTGCTTCTATTCAACCTTCAGCTAGGGGAGAATTAGAAATCACCGACGCAATACAAGCATTGATTGATTTTGAGAAACCCGTAGAAGCCTTACAGTTAAAGGGATGGTGGTTAGATACTGGGAAAAAAGACGACTTATTAGAAGCTAATAGAATTATTTTGGACACCCGTCTAGAGATTTCCATTGAGGGAGATATAGATAAAGAGAGTCAAATTATTGGCAGGGTTAAAATTGCGCTTGGTTCCAAAATTATCAATAGTACTGTGCGAGGACCTGTGATCATTGGCAGTGGTTGTCACATTGAAAACTGTTTTATTGGACCTTACACCAGTATCGCTAATGGGGTCACTCTCCTTGAAGCTGATTTAGAACATAGTGTGATTCTCCAAGGCGCTCAAATCAAAAGTATTCATCAAAGGATAGTAGATAGTGTGATCGGACAAAGGGCCAAGATAGAAGTTACCCCACAACGTCCTAAAGCATTACGGTTCCTCATTGGGGATGATTCACATATTGAGTTAACTTGAAAGCAGATCACTTTTCTATAGCAGAGAGAAACTTAAAGGGTTCTGCTGCTTCAAACTTCTTAGCAACGTTGCCAGAATAAATCTTACCATCGGTCAATGTCAGCTTGAGGACTGGTGCGCCTGCTTGAAAATCTAGGTCAGCCAGATTTACCCAGAAGACATTAGGACTGGTTGCTGAATCAAAGTAATAGATTTTGTTCTTCTGATCAGCTATTGTGCGCCAACGGGTCGAGGATATATTGGGTTGACCCGGTGTTGTGATCCCCAGAGGAACAGATACACCACGAATCACCCCGAACACGCTGGCGATAGCCTGCTTTATCTCTGCTGTTTTGGGGATGACATTGATGTAGAAGGATGCGCGCACAAAGCGATCTGCGGCTCTGTTCGTCCCCGGTAGCATAGTTAGTCCGCCGATCTGCTTCCAATAGGCGTTAAGTGCTAATTGTTGATCAAAGACAGGTGAATTAGTCATCACCTGATAGTCCCTGCTGTGATGAATTACCAGCTTGCCACCAATGTATTCAAAAATAGCTGAATCCCCTGTAGGATCTGAAATAGACAGATGCAGACTTGAGGCTTGACCATTGGGCAGAGCAGGCGCAATCACCACAAATGGCTCTTTCCGTAAGGCTTCTACGGTTTCAGCAACTGTGCTATACTTATCAAGTACGTACTGTCCCCATGCGCCAATAGAAATTCTGGGCTGCTTGCCATCTGGCTTACCGTAATCTGATTCAGCAAGATATAGTATATTAGCTACTAGCCCCTTCTCGTTCATCCCGTCAGCCGTCCCGACATCATAGCCTGTTGTTATGAGACTGCCGTACTTTGACACCCATTTGACCGAGTTTGGACCTGCAGCACCATCGCGTTTCATGCCGCGAGGGAAGACCCATAAATTAGACTTGATATCTTCTGCCCAGTCCATTGAGCGTGCTGTGATGATAGTATTATTTGGTCCGAGGTAGACGGCTCTGGTACAGGACTTGGCTTGTGGGACCCAAGCGAACCCCATCAGGAGAGCTAGTGTACTTGACAAGGCTTGAGTAATTCTTTTTCTTCTAATCATCTATTTTCTTACCTTATAGCAAAATACTCAAAACAGCCGAGGTTTATTTACTTGTCAGTTTTTTCTTTTTCAATAAGAATACCCCTAAAAGTCCTAATCCTGACCAGAGAGAAAAAGATGGCTCTGGTACTATAACCAGCTGAACTATTGGCGATACATTTGTACTTGTTGTCGATGTAGTGGCATTATAGCCATCAGCCGCCTTATTCTCCAGTAGACCAGGACTATTCTGAGCATCTACATTGATTCCTGCTCCATTATTTCCTGTATGTCTAATCGTGAACAACAAATCACCGCCTGTGTATGTGTAAAAGTTAGAGAACTTAATTACTGGACCAAAATTATTGGGTGTAGTACTACCAAGAAAAGAAAGGGCTGGTAATGTCAGTGCTCCACTGCGCACCGTTACTGCTCCTGCACCAATATTAGCGGCAAAAGTATCACTCAGGGAGCCAACAGCCAAATTAGAAGGACTTAGAGTTACATCGTAGTTAGTCCAGGTCAAATCGCTCGTAGGACGGGAAGATAGTCCGCCATTGAGACGAAAGCTGAACCCACCGATTTGGGAACCTGAAGCAATTCCTGTTAGTTGAGAACTACTATAGATAAACTGAGTAGTATTAGGATTGTTGGAGAGTGGACGACCCAAGGATCTATTCCCCTCTACAGTAGCGTTATTTGGTGGAATGACCCCTTTTAGTTCAGCTGCCGCTAGACTATTGACTGTTGAACCTGTGGCCATTATCGCTACTAAGATTGCCCAATTCCGAGAAGACTGCTTGAAATTATTCATCTTGATTCATTTATATTAATATTAATAACTTAACTACGTCTACGGGATAATAAGCCTAAACCAACTAATAAACTTAAACCAGCTACTGCTGAGGGTTCTGGGGTAGATACTGGGGTGTTGATCTGAGGTTGCGGTCCTCTATTAGTACTAAAAGCTGCTGCTACCGGGGCTAGTGCTTTGATTGTCGAAACTCCATAATAGGCTAACTCCGCTATTTTGTCCGCCGTTCCTAGTCCGCTTCCGCCTGAATCTGCATCTTCTGAGATCAAAGAGTTAATATTATCAGCAGAACCGCTAACTACAAAAGGATTAGCTATTGATAAACCCTGTCCACCATATTGAATCAAAACATTGCCGTTGGGGTCAAACAAGAAAGAATAGATATTGCCATTAAATTCCCCATTGTCTCCATTGTTGGTAAAAATTTGACTTATCTCTCCTCCAGCAACCGGGTCATAAGCATAGACATAACTAGAATTCTGTGTCCCAATTAAGAGCAGACCGTTAGTGTAAGGTGTGATTGCCCCAATATTAGTAGGATAAGGACTAAATGCTAAAGAATTAACATTTTGATTAAGTTTTATAGTGTTGGTCGTTGGGTTTGAACTATTTACTCCTTGAACAGACAATATATTACCACCAGCCAAAAATTCATTGCTGTATAGTGTGTCTGTTGTAGAGTCATAGGCAATTGAATTAACTGCATAAGTGTTATTATCAAATACACTATTTAGGTTACTACAGCCAGAACTTGCATAACAGGAGTAAAAAGCCGATGATGTCCCGACATATTCATACGATGATGGCACAACTACTATAGTTTGGTAGTCCCCTTGGTCATTGGTAATGGAAGGATTGACTATGATTTGATTTCGGATTATCTGATCAATAAGATTATCCTTTCCTCCCTCAACTAAAGTACTACAACTCTCAAGATTGCCATCCGTCGTAAATGGGCAATTTAAAACAGATCCATCTATTGTAGTAGCCCATAGCGAACTAGAACTTTGGTCAAAAGCCAGATCACCGACAGCAGAGCCAAATTTTTCAACCGATGACCCACATGAGACATCATTAGCCTGATATATTCCTCCTACTTGGGCATAATTTATGTTACACAAATATACATTTCCACTATCAGCACCCATCGCAAAGTAATTATTAGTGTTATTTGGGCTAGCTAAATAGGCTACTGCTGTGTTGTCAGTTCCACCCGCATCAAAACCTGGCAAACAGAAACCTATAGAATAAGTCTGAGAACCTGTAGATGTAGCACCACCACTAGGAGGAGTTAATTGACATACTCCTAATCCGTTACCTGTTGTAGAGAGGGTAAAGACTGTTCCTGTAGCGGGAGCACCTGAAGGCGGATTAGTGGGATTATAAGTAAATGCACTCACTGATACTGCTTGAGCCTCTAAATTAACATTGAAACCCACCAAACAACAGGTATAGACTAGTATTGTTTTGAGTAATTGGGCAGATTTTGAGGTCAGTAGATAGAGCATATTTTTTTCCCCGATTTTTGTTGTGAGTAAAGCGATCTTTCGAGATATTAACATCTTTTTATTTATTTATTTATTTTTTTATTTATTTATTTATTTTTTTATTTTTTTATTTATTTTTTTTTTTATTTTTTTATTTATTTTTTTATTTTTACTTTTGTAACAACTCTTAAAGAACAGAATATTTGCTTTGGCAACACAACCAAACAGCCCATCTTAAAAATACTATTATTGTGGTATAGGTTAAAGTTCTTATATTAAAATAATAGTAATTAATAGACAATTGCCATGTCAATCAAGCAGATAAGCTAAAGTAATCTAAAAAAACACAATAAGCGAGGATTCTAAGATGACTGTTGATACTGAGACTTTAATACTTAAAGCTATAGATTACATTTGAGTTATCAGTGCTTTAAAACTATCTTTTTGTCGAAATAACTATTAAAACGTTCTTGAAGCTGCTTTGCAGTTAATTCGTTTAAATAATATTCTAAGACCACTTGACCAAAAGCTCTGATATTAACCTCTAGAGGAGGGTCATTGTTCAGTAAGATGGGCCAGAAAGATAGTAGATTAAAATCAGGCTGATTATTGCCGGATTGAGCGCTATTTAGTCCCTGTGGTTTGAGTAAAGAGAAAAGTTCAAAAGTCATCTGTAGCTTACCAATAACCACGGGTAGCTGTTCAACAGGAATTTTCTGGGCTAAAAGATAGGTTAAGTCTGGCGGAATTTTCAGAAAGATGGAAAGATAACCCAGTAAAGGACTTTTAAGGAGAGAGATAACTCCTTGACTGGTTGCCATAGAGAAAGTATAGTTTTCAATAAGTTGAGCTGCAGCAACAGCGCGAGCTTCTTGATTAACTAAAAAGCGAGCCAATTTAACTTGTTTAGCTGGTGAAATGGTATCTAGGAGGGTGTATGACAATTCATCATCACCCCAAGCAATTCTACTGTGTTGGCTGTTAGCTGTAACTAGAGGTAATACCCGATCACAGAAATCTCCTAGACTTTGTGCTCGATATTGAATAGCTTCTAGGATAGCCTGTTCTTTCGCACGGGTGCCAAATTTCCAGTCATAGGGGGGTGACCACTCTCTGAGAGGACGTAGACGATCTACTTGGGTGACAATGACCAGAACAGGCAGATCTTCAGCCTCTTTTTTAAGCGCCTTTAAGAAATCGAGATCCATCTGTAGGGCAGGATCTAAAGCAGGTGTAACTAAAAGAAGTATATCTGCTTGTTTAGCTTGGGTTAAGACAGTTTTTAGTAAGTCAGGACGACCAGTCTGTTCATAACCTGGACTATCCCAGAGAGTGAGAGTTTCTCCTGTTGGGACACTCCAATGATAACTTTGAAAGTCTACAGTACTGGGTAAAAGATCCACTAGAGCAGAGTCTGAGGCAAAAAGAGTATTGATTAGACTACTTTTACCCGCTCCTGTTCTGCCAACTAACAAGATATTGACAGGTTTAATTGCTACTTGTGAGGGGGGTTCAGCTTGGGATAGAATCTCTTGCAGAGTTTGCGCCTGTTTGGGAGTTTTAGAGGTAGTCAAGGCTGTTTGAGGAATCGTATTCCCACTGTAGAGAGTGACTGCACCTTTGGCTAAATTACGCAAAGCTACCTCTTTTAGTAGTTGACCGAAATTAACTAATAACTGCTGTGTGGCCTGTTCATTAGACTTTTTCGTGAGTTGTTTAGTTACCGCTGCAGCAGGGTTTAGAAGCCATTGTGACCAGTTCCAGAGAGTTAAAAGGGGTCGTGCTATTGGTTCTATTTTCTGATAGGTCTGGTATGTTTGATAGGCATCTCCGACAGTCACCTGTCCCAAAATAGGGGAGAGTTTCTGCATCCAAACATCTACATCATCTACTGTGCTACGAATTAAAGAATAGGCTTGTGTTACATAGAGATTGAGTAGGGGATACTTAACTTCAGGATGATATGTTTTAGCGATAGCAATGACTAAGCCTTTACAACGTAGCCAAAAAGCTGCAGGATCTTCCCAGATAGGCGGTTCTGTTTGAGTACCTTGAAGACATTCTTCTATTACTCCTTCTAGCTTACTTTGCACAACAGACTCGATGACCTCAGCTTCTAACTCTGCCTCTATTTGAGTCAAAAGGGGATTAACTACAGGTTGACTCCATTTAACCAATAACCAACGCCAACCTAGAAAGACTAGGGTAAAAATTGCCCAAACCCAACTAAGTCCCCATTGATGCAGTTGATAACCCGCAACAATCATTAAAAAGCTGACTAAGGCCACTGGGGGAATTCCTAAAACCAACCATTGCCACTTCATTAGTTTCATTCTTTTTCTTCACCTTTAAAGCGTTTTTGTGCTGAACTAAAAGCCTCTTTCATTACTAATTGTATCCGCTTAGTATCTGGGGTTTTTCCCCCCATTAAGTCGCCAAAATAGACGCAAGCACCTTCTCCTAGTGCCCATGTATAGGCTGCAGCCCAAGAAGCAGAAATAGCTGAGCCAAAACCAGGTATAAACTTTATTAATTGTCTCCCGACTGCTTGAGCGACAAAACCTCCAGCTATAGTACTGACTACCCCGCCTGCTTGAGAAATAGTTAAGGTCTGTCCATATAACTTTCCTAGGAGAGTGACCATCGAAAGCTGTAAAGCAGAAAGAACAGGCATACTCGCAAAAGGTAAGGGAACTGCTTCGAGGGCAGCTACGATGATGGAAAAAGTCAGAATATAGCGTCTAGCAACATCCCGATATAAAGTACTTAAATCTCTTTGGTTGGTTTCATTTAAAAGTTGATAGATGGCATTGGCTTCTGCTTGAGGTAGTCTTTGAGCTAGGGCATCACGAAGGGCTTCTAAGCCATAAAATACGGGATTGTAGCCGTCTTCTTCTAGGGTAAAGTCAACCATGACTGCTGAGTCATAAAGACCGCTAAAAGCCCCCAGAATAGAGTTATAAGCCCTGGTAATTTCTGCTTGGTCTGGGGGGTAGGGTGGATGGTCTAGCAATGTAGAGGGATAGACTTCATGTAGAGAAGTGACAGCTAAAAGACAAGGAATACCAGGATATTGCTTTCTTAAAGCTTGGGCAACCTGTTTAAGACTGTCTGTGGCGAAATCATTGATTTTAACTGTCAGAATGAATAGGCGAGAGTAGGTATCTTGTTGAAGACTTTTAAGGAGTTCTTGAATGATTGCTTCTGTCTGGTAGTTGACATCACCTAAGCCGACTGTATCATTAAAAATAAGTAAAGGTAAATCACTATTGGGGTAGATATAGCGTTCTGTATACTTTGTATGGGGACGGAACCCACTGCCAACAATTTCAGCTGAAACACCTGTCATTCCTCTAACGAGGGAACTTTTACCAGCCTGTGGCTTTCCTAGTAGGAAGGCTTCGGTTGTCGGAAGTTTTAAGCGGACGGCTTGGAGAATTTCGGCTATCTGACTTTCACTAACCTCAAACAAGTTGGTGATCTTGGATAAGTCGAAAAGTTTCTTTAACCCTTCAAACCATGACTCAGATGTTGATTGATCTGGCTCAACCATAATTTTTTGAACAGAAGATTAGTTCTAATTTAATCTTTAATTTAACCTTTGTGTTTATTCTATTAAAAATTCTTTTTTTTTGTTAAAATAGAGAGTATGCAACCTGAATGGAGTATCTACAAAGAGTTTTATTTTGAAGCAGCGCATAAGTTACCCCACCATGAGGGCAAGTGTAGCCGCTTACACGGTCATAGCTGGCTAGGCAGAGTTTATGTTAAAGGACATACTTTACAGCCAGATGGCTCAGAACAAGGAATGTTGATGGACTTCGGTAAGATACAGTCTTACATACATCCGATTATTGAAAATTATTTAGATCATTACTATCTCAATGAGACGACAGGGTTAGAAAGTCCCACTAGTGAGGAATTGGCTCGCTGGATCTATGAGAAACTGGAACTAGCAGGTTTACCAGGATTAGATGCTGTAGAAATACGGGAAACTTGTACATCTGGCTGTATTTATAGAACTTAAAAAAAAATTATGACTTCTTTAGGTGATCGTTTTAATAAATTTGCAGGTAAAAGCCGTTATGTTGTGTCTAGAATTTTTATCCATCTAACGGGTAAAGAAATAGCCCCTCTGTTAGGTATTCTTAATCAAGCAGGTAGAACAGCTATAGAAGCAGATGGTGATCTAGAGGTAGTAGGGGAAGGACTAGTGGCCATCTGCGAGAATTTATTACAGATGGACTTATACTGGCAGTCTGCACATAATGAAGGAGATGTCTTCTGGATAGAAGGCGAAGCTGGAGATTACTTTAATCAACTCTCCACGGATTCTCTAGGACGCTTTAAAAGTGGTTCTGATTATGGCCAACCAGAGGATATAGAAGAATCTCCTTTAACCATTGCTGCTACTCGGCATATAGTAATTATGATCTCTGTTGCTTTGATCGGTGAAATTCCCGAATTAGAGACTAACTTAGCTGAGAGAGAGGCCCTTTCTACAGCTTTAAAAGTTTTGATTAATCTACATTATCAGGGGAAGTTTGAAGCTATTGGGGTTTATTTTTCACCGAGTAAGTTTGGCGATGAATTGACTGAAGACCAGCTTTTACCTAACTTTCCTGAATTGATACCTCTCTAGGTTACCAAGGATCAGGAAGCGAACCAGGACTAGACTTGCGGAAAGGTTTTAAATCATCCTCTGAAAAATCTGCAGCGATGGTTTCCTTATCTATATCGAGTTCATTGCGGAGTTGATCCCATTCACCTGGATCAACTAATTCTTCATAAAAAGCTGATTGTGAGGCAATAGTTTGTTTAGCGGGATCTAGATCCTGATAACCATCTTCTAAAAATTCTTCTTTGATTTGGTTTAGAGTAGTTTCTTCTGCTGGTTTGACTGCCTGTTTAAGTTGTTGAAATTCATGGAGGAGTCCCATTAAAAGACTTTCAATATTTTCTATACGCTGGTCAATCAAAGGGGAAGAGGTAGTTTTTTTAGCAAGCGGTACTACTTGGCTATGTTCTTCTAGTTGATCCCCAAAGACGCGCTCTATTTCTTCTAAAGTAGTCAAACCTTGATAAGTTTGTTCTAGGGCATAGCTAATTGAAGATTTAGTATTTTCTTCTTCTACCGCTTTAGCCAAAAATTCCGGGCTGGGGTTTTGTCCTATGACTCTTTTGAGAGAAGGGGTAACCTTAAGGACTTCATAAACTCCAATTTGACCCCGATAACCTAACCCATTACAGTTTCTACAGAGTCTCCCTTTAGACTGTGCTTGAATAATACCTTCTCTAGAGAGAGTATTAGCTTTATAAAAATCTATTTTCTCAATACTTTTAGTAGAAAGACCAAATTGTGCTACTTGTCCGGGGGTGGGACTATTAGAAAGACGACAAACAGGACATAGACAACGCAGATAACGATGGTGGATAACGCCTAATAATTGTTCCGCTATAAGAGAGGGTGCGATATTTTGGGCTAAAAGCCGAGTAATTCCCTCGGAACAGTCTTGAGTGGCTAACCCGACTAAGACTAAACGACCTTGACTGGCCATTTCTACAACTATTTTAGCTGTCATGGCATCGGGGAGATCATCAACCATCATCAGATCAACCTCTTGAGGTGGAATTGCCCGTAAAATGGAGGCATGATCATTTTTACGTAATCGTTCAACTTCTAACTGTGTTAGTCCAGGGATAATGCGCTCAACTGGTTCTTCTACAGTGATGATTTTAACTTGAGGTTGGTTGGTTTGACTTAAGAGACTATAGAGAGTGTTGATGATACTTAGGCGGTTGTTTCCTGTTACTATAATCAAGCCTGAACGTTGCTCTAATAGGTTGAGGATATTTTGGAGGGTTGTTGCGTCTGTGACTAGTTCTGCTAAATTAAGTATTATCGATTGATTCAAAAGACGCAGAGAAATTTTTTCACCATATTTACCAGGTGAGGATGTCAACCAAAATTCTACTGGACGACCATTAAATCTAAACCGTATACGCCCTTGTTGAATTTGAGTGCTACTAGTTGTTTCTAAATTGGCTAGTTTTTTCAAATAGGAGATGACAGCAGGCATTAACTCAAGAGATAGTGGACCTTCGCTTCTAGGATAAAATATGCCATCTTCTTCATATTCAATGCTGCCTGAATTATTGGTTGGTTCTATCTCTATCTGGGTTGCTTTTTTCTCTATTCCTTCATCAAGAATTTTCTCAACTAGAGTCACAATAGCTGATTCTTCCGAGGATAGATTTCTCTGTGGTGACGGTTGTTCCTCTTCCTCTAGGTCTGCATCTAGAATCTCATCGATTCTTTCGCCTACGTTGATCAGTGTTTCGTCTATTGCTCTTTCTGGTTGGAAAATTCTATTTTGTTCATTGTATTTATTGAGTAGCTCGATGTAATCTTCAGTACTAATGCCAGAATATTGAGGTTTTATCTTGTGTGAAGTAAGCAGAGACTCTAATTCTTGTTTAGTCTGCTCATTATTTGGTTCAACCATCACCACAGTCAGGACATGAGGATTAGCTTGGGCAATAGGGAGAAGCTGATAACGACGACAAAAGGCAATAGGTACTAATTCATTAATCAATCTAAAGATATCTTGAGAACTTATTGTTTCTAAACTCGTGAATTCAACACCATAAAGAGCCTTAATGATATAAGGGTGTTGTTTAGTATGTTGATTGATTAAGTCCAGAGGAATAGGACGACGTGTGATATCTTGTAAAATTTCGATGAGAGGTTTGCCTGTACGAGTGGCTGCTGCTGCCTGTTGCATTTGCGCTAAGCTAACATAACCTATTTGAATCAGTCGCCGTCCTAGATTGGATAGTGCTTGTGAGATATCTTTAGAAGAGGACATAGGCTATATATTGGTTTTAATATATTTGATTTCTAGTCTCTAGAGTGCCCAGTTTAAGAATAAAAGAAGGCACTCTATATTTAGGGTACCCTCTTCTATCTGTAAAAGTTAGGTGGATTATCTAAAACCGACTGCTGCTTGCCAAACGAAAGCCAACAGTAAAAAGAAGACAGGAATTAAAGGAAGCACATCGACTAGGGGATCAAAAATTTGATAGGCTTCAGGTAATTTAGCTAAAAGCAAGGATAAATACATAGATTCTAGTAATCTTTCCAATGGTGGAGAATAAGGATGTTGAACCCTAATGATCGGGACAACTGTAAGAATATTATAAAACGCCACTGCTCAAAGAATGCTCATTTGTGTTTCAAAGTGTGAAGTTTCGGCTAGATGGTAGACTATTTAAAAACTACTTGTGTAATTGTTCTTGTTAGCTAAAAATGTCTCATTGATTGTCAGCGATTTTTCTCAAAAAGGTGCTGGACGTTGGGGAGGTGCTATCCGTCCTTTTCTTTTAGCACAAGCTTTGCAAAAATTGGGTTATTCTCTTAAACTCTTTGGTCTAGCTTATGAGAGTAAAAGCCCGGTTTTAGTTGAGCTTGAGTTTCCCGTGGTCAGTCTCACTTGTCCTTACTATTCGGGAATTCTCCAGAGTTGGCGGGTCATTTCCGAACTCCTGCCACAAATTGATGGCGATATTCTCTATGCTGTGAAAGTCAAGCCTAGTAGTTTTGGACTAGGCTTGTTGAGAAAATTGCAGACTGGTCGTCCTTTAATTCTAGATATTGATGATTGGGAGATGAGTTGGTTTGGTGGTGACAATTGGCAATATCAGCCTAGTTTTAAACAATTACTCAAGGACATCTTCAAATCTGATGGAACACTGCAACATCTAGATCATCCGCTCTATTTACGCTGGCTGGAGGATTATGTTAAGTATGCAGATGCGGTTACCATTCATACAGAGTTCATCCAGAACCGTTTTGGGGGTGTTTATATTCCCAATGGCAAAGATGTTACTCACTTTGATCCTAGTCGTTATGATAGCGCTCAAACTCGTTTAAAGTATGGTCTGAACGAATATCGAGTTTTAATGTTTCCAGGTGCACCGCGTCCTTATAAAGGGTTAGAGGAGATTCTAACAGCTTTAGATCTACTCAATCAAGCAGATTTACGATTAGTGATTGTTGGGGGAAGTCCCTATGATGATTATGATCAACAATTATTTGATCAGTGGGGACGTTGGATCATTAACCTACCCAAAGCGCCTGTTATGCAGATGCCAGAAATAGTTTCAGCAGCTGATATAGTTGTTGTACCTCAACGCCATACTTTAGCAACATTAGCCCAATTTCCCCTCAAATTAACTGATGGTATGGCTATGGCTAAGCCCATTTTAGCGACTAAAGTTGGGGATATCCCCAAGATCTTGGGTGGTACAGGTTTTCTAGTAGAACCGGAACAGCCCGAAGAGATGGCGCAAATGATCAGTTATATTTTTGAACATCCTCAAGAAGCTCAGTTGAAGGGACAAGCAGCTAGAGATCGTTGTGTCCAGCAATACAGTTTAGATGCGATGGCTAAGGGTTTGAGTAAAGTTATCGAGGGGTTAAAAGATAAAGTTGCCAATTCTCCTTAGCGGTTTGAGGTTGGGCTGGAATTTGTTCTGGACAATTAAGGCGTAGACTACTATCAGCAAATGGATCGTCTACTAGTAAACAATGATGAGGTCGGTCTGAATGGGGATGACAATTTGCTTGAAAGAACTGACAAGTTACACACATTTTGGCTACTGAAATCTCTCCTTGTTCTTGGAGTCTGCGAATGATCTTAATTAGTCCTCGTAAAAATATTACCTGTTCTTCCTGAGATAACTCATCAACGGTATTTAACAAAAAATCAGACCAAGAAGCTGTCATAGAGGCGGCCTGTTGTCCTGTTGAGGTCAGGGTAATGGCAATAGCGCGCCCATCCTCTGGCGATTGTCTTTTATGTACTAACCCTTTGTTGACTAGTGAAGTTACGGCATCGCTAGCAGTTGCCGCGGTAACTGCTAGATTTTTAGCAACCTCTGATAAACGTATCCCTGATTTATCCTTGTCGCTCAAAATTGTGAGGATTTGCCCTTGGGTGGGTGTTAACCCTGCGGGGAAAGCATCTTGCCAAGACTGACTTTTAAGCACTAGCCCTATTTTAGCTAGTCCAGTTAGAATGCGTTCCTCAATTGGGTCATTGGATTGATCAAAGGGATTTTCGCTCATCTATTTTAGAGGTAGGATGGCTGTAGAAGGACATAGATAATTTGGTAGTGTTAGTGATGTGTCCTAATGGATGCCTTATTAAACTGAGAAACTATTAATACTCAAAGTTCCTGTAAACCCGGTTATCTCAATAATAGAATCAGTACTATTATTAAAACCTGCTATATTATCATTAATAGCAATAAAGGTTTTCGTTCCAAAAGTAAATTGAGCGGCACTATCGACAGTAAAATCAGTAGTAGTTAATTTAGCGGCAATTCCTGCATTATCAAGGCTGCTAACTGCTCCTACATTTTTAAAGCTAGTTCTTGCTGTAGCTACCCTGAATAAATCATTACCGTTATTAGCATTGAAGTCAGTAATAACATCATAATTATTAAGGAGTGAATCGGTTAAGGTTCCGTAATAAAAACCGTCAGAACCTGCAAGACCTGTCAGCGTATCTTTACCAGCACCCCCTGTTAGGATGTTATTGTTACCGTTGCCTACTAGTACATTATCACCCGCATTTCCTGTACCATTGATGGCAACAGTACCTGTTAAAGTCAGGTTTTCTACATTAACAGGTAAAAGTCTTGAGATTGAAGAAGTTAGAGTATCAGTGATAGTAGTTGTGAAACTGCTTGTTCCTAAAGTAGCATTAGTAGGATTAGTCAGCTTCATGGTGAAGGTTTCATCTGCCTCATTCAGGTTATTATTAAGGATTGGAACAGAGATAGATTTATAAGTGACACCAGGATTAAAGGTTAAAGTTCCTGTTGTGCTGGTGTAGTCTGAGCCTGCTATGGCAGTACCATTAGTAGTGGCGTAACTTAAGGTGATAGGCTGAGTGCTAGATTTAGAAAGGATGATATTATAAATTAAGTTTTGATTATAACCTTCAACCACATTTAATAAAGTACCAACAATTATACTAGGAAGTCCTTGATCATCATTGGTAATAGTGCCTGTAACTGCTGTTGTTGTAGCTAATGTATAGCCTGTCCCATTAGCTAGAGTTAATTCAACTGTCTCATTATTTTCAACAAGATCATCGCCTGTTGGGTCAATTGTTAAATTGGCAGTACTTGCGCCTGCTACAAAGTTGATGGTTCCTGTGCTTCCTGTGAAACTTGCTGCACCTGTTTGGCTGTAGTCTGTGTTAAAGGTAGCTGTTCCCCCAACAAAGTAGTTAACTGTTAAGGCATTACTTGTACTATCTGTGCGAGTAAAAGTATAGATTAGGTTGGCTGTGCCATTCTCTACTACGCTACTAGGGTTTACACTCACACTAATACTAGTAGGTACCACATCATCATTGGTAATAGTGCCTGTGACTGCTGTTGTTGTACCTAATGTATAGCCTGTCCCATTAGCTAGAGTTAATTCAACTGTCTCATTATTTTCAACAAGATTATCGCCTGTTGGGTCAATTGTTAAATTGGCAGTACTTGCGCCTGCTACAAAGTTGATGGTTCCTGTACTTCCTGTGAAACTTGCTGCACCTGTTTGGCTGTAGTCTGTGTTAAAGGTAGCTGTTCCCCCAACATTATAGTTAACTGTTAAGGCATTACTTGTACTACCTGTGCGAGTAAAAGTATAGATTAGGTTGGCTGTGCCATTCTCTACTACGCTACTAGGGTTTACACTCACACTAATACTAGTAGG
>CASBQB010000100.1 GCA_949127655.1 Chroococcales cyanobacterium PMM_0086
TAACTCGACGGTAATTGCTGTTCCCCAAAATGGGCTTTAAGCTGACTAAGGGTAGAGTCCGCTTGCATTAGTTATAGCCTTGCTTTAATCTCTTATTAATAAATGTAACATATTTTAACCCTGCATTAATAAAACAACTGCATAAGCTGCTATTCCTTCTTCTCTGCCTGTTGGTCCTAATTGTTCATTGGTGGTTGCTTTAATACTAATTTGCTCGCTAGAAATAGCCAAGACTTGAGAAAGTGCATCTCGCATGGAGTTTAAATGGGGTTTCAACTTAGGACGTTCTGCTACTATTACAGAGTCTATATTGCCAATTGTCCACCCTTTAGACTTTACTAGAGTAACCACCTCAGAAAGCAGTTTTAGACTGTCTGCACCAGCCCATTTAGGGTCACTCGGTGGAAAATAATGTCCAATGTCTCCTAAACTGAGAGCACCTAAAAGGGCGTCCATCATAGCATGAGTTAATACATCTGCGTCACTATGTCCCAATAATCCCAGAGAATGTGGTATTTCTATTCCACCCAAAATGAGAGGTCTTCCTGAAACTAGACGATGTATATCATAGCCATTACCAATACGAATATTCATCTTACTTTGAGGTCTTTATGATGCGTAAAAAACTAGAAGAGTCAATCTATTTTAGATATCTTCTTAATCCAGTTTATCAGATGGTAGCTATAGCCACTATTATTTTATTTATTTCTAGTAGCTTACGCCATACTTTATTTAAGTCTAATGCCTATGATTTAGGAATCTTTGACCAGGCTATCTATTTAATTAGTCAAGGTTTAACTCCTATTTCCTCTTTAATGGGTTTTCATATTTTAGGTGATCATGCTGCTTGGATCTTCTATTTATTAGCTATTCCTTACAAGATATATCCCGATCTACATTGGTTATTTATTATCCAGGCTTTAGCTTTTAGTTTAGGAGGTATAGCTCTTTACAAGTTAGCAGAGTTAGCGGGTTTAAAAGATACTCAAACTAGAATAATTGTGGCTGTTTATCTTCTCTATCCAGCTGTTTTTAATATTAATCTCTTTGATTTTCATCCTGAAGTCATTGCTTTACCTTTGCTATTAACTGCAGTTTTCACAGCCAGAACTAATAATATTATTGGTTTTTGTGTTTCTATCTTGCTTATTTTAGGCTGTAAAGCTGTTCTTTCTTTAACTGTTATTGGTTTAGGTTTGTGGTTATTTTTTTTAGAAAAGCGCCGCGCTTATGGGATGATTGCTATTATTGCTGGACTTTCTTGGTTTCTAATTGCTACTCAAGTTATTATTCCTTATTATAGTAAAGCAGAGGCTGCTGCAGTTGGGCGTTATAATTTTTTAGGTAATTCTGTTACAGAAATAGCTGGAAATACCTTATCAAAACCCTGGTTAATTTTAGGTAAGCTGTTCACTTCTCAAAATTTAGAGTATCTGGTCTTTTTATTCGTTCCTGTTCTTTGGGCGATTTCTTTTAAATCTTTACCTTTCTTATTACCTGCACTGCCTGCTTTGAGTTTAAATTTAATCACTGAATATGAAGCACAAAAAAACTTAGTCCATCATTATTCTGTTCCTATTTTACCTTTTTTAATGCTCTGTGTCTTAGCTACATTTCAACAGAATACAGGCTGGTTAAAGAAGCCCAAGTTTATCATTATTTGGTCATTGATTGCTTTTTTGGCTTTGGGTAAATATGGTTATTTTACTGGACTCTATCTAAAGAGTTTAGATACACAGCAAGCGACCAGAGAAGCACTATCTATGATTAAAAATCAGGGTGCTGTTTTGACTTGGTCTGAATTAGTACCCCATCTATCCCACCGTCCTATAATTGAAATGGCCCTGACAGAATCTAAATTAGATAACTTACAAGAATATGAACATATTTTACTTAATTTACGTCATCCTGGTTGGCAGAGTTCGACTGAAACTATCTCTAATTTAATTGCTAGAATTGAGAAAGATTCAACTTTTAAACTGAGTTTTAACAAAGATGATGTCTTTCTCTTTCAGAAACAAGGTTCTTAAAATCTTATGAAGAGTAAATTTTTTAAAACAATAAGTCCGCCGTTAATAGTATGTGGTTTATTTATTATTTGTGCTGTTTTGGGTATGCTCATAAACCCTGCTGCTTTTGGTAAATTATTTTCATTATCTCCAATTATTGAGACTATTCCTGAAGGTTATTACTGGGATACACAACACTATGCTAGTCTAGCTTTAAAGGGTATTTGTACGGCTTTTTATCCTCTGTGGCCTTTGATTATTCGTACTTTTTTTCACCCTCAGACCATACAAGAAGCTGCAGGGTATTTAATATTACTAGGAAACATTCTATTTTTTATCTCTGTTTTCGCTTTATATCTGGTATTTGAAAAAGCCTTTAATCAGAGATATAGTGCTTTTATTTGTGTACTTGCTTATGGTTTAAGTCCTATGTCTATTTTTCACTCTATAGGTTACACAGAAAGTCTATTTTCATTATTATCGATTGTTTTTATGTGGGCTTTTATAGGCACTAAGCATTTTAATATAAAAATATTTATTTTATTCTGTATTACTTTAATTATGTCTTTAACTAGACCTATTTTAATACAAGTATTATTTGCTTCATCTGCCTCAATGATCACAATTTTAATATGGAGAATAATGGCTATAGATGAGGTTTCACTAGATCAATATAAACAATCCATAAAAATAACAATTACTCTAGTAGTTTCAGCTATATTAGGATACTCCTTATACGGATTATTTTGTCTTCAAACAAGAGGAGATTTTTTGGCTCCCTTTAACGACCAAAAACACTGGGGAAAAGGTTTGGGTTTACATTTAGCAAGTCTATTTACTCCTAGAGCAACTTTTTTTGATCTTTTAGGATTTTATTTCTCTTTACTAATCCTTATATTATCACTTATTTTTGTCTACTTTAAACTAAAAAATAAACAACTGTATATATTTATACCTAAATCTAATTTCTGGAATTTTTTAATGTTATATCCGCCTTTATTAATAATCTTGTATATCTTTTATTTTTTGAGAAGAAAAAAGAGAAAAATAGGACTAACACAACTTAAGCTAACTGAATATACTAAAACTTTAAGTGAAAACTATCTTTTTTGGTTTTGTATATATTTTACCGTTGCTCACTCAATTATTGTGTTTTTAACAGATAATTATCTGACAAGTGTAGGAAGATTTGTCTTTGCTGTTCCTTTCCTTTTTATGGCACTTGGTTATTTAGGTCGTTGTATTCCTGGTAAAAAACAGTATAGACCTTTATTATGGCTAATTTTATTCTCAGGAATTGCTTTAGTTAGGCAGTGGGTTCTTTATGGACAAGATAAGTGGATTGGGTGATAAGATGTAAACTATATTATTAAGATTATCAAGCTTTAGGAAATAGGTCAAAGACTCTAAAAATAATTGTAGCTGCACCTATCCCTGCTGTAAGAATTAGACCTATTACCCATTTATATAGTCCAGAAACATCATTTCTAGTTTCTTTAAGTTCAGTTTTAACTTCTTTAATTTCTGAAGTGAGTTCTTCTTTAGTTTCTTTAAGTTCGGTTCTAACTTTTTGAATTTCTGAAGTGAGTTCGGTTCTAACTTTTTGAATTTCTGAAGTGAGTTCTTCTTTAGTTTCTTTAAGTTCGGTTCTAACTTCTTTAATTTCTGAAGTGAGTTCGGTTCTAACTTCTTTAATTTCGGTTTTTATCTCTCTAACATCTTCTTTAATGTACTGAATTTGTACATGAATGGTTTTAACCTCACCTTCGAGTCTGGCCAGACCTACTCTGATATCAATAAGTTCTTTTTGAACGTTCTTTACTTCACTAGTTAGGCCTTCAATAGCTTTAAGTAATGCGTTCTCAGTTTCAACATTCATGTTACGATCCTCTTAGCCAGATTGATGATTTTAGAATTGCCTGATATTTTAGAATTAACTTTGATCGATAAAACATTAAAGTAGGCAAAAAAGTTGCCTGACCGTTCTAGTCTATTATACTTAAAAAACCCGACTTACAAAAATCAAAAAGATTGAGGATTAATACACCCCCCTATTTACAGCCTGGAGATACTGTAACTGTAGTTTCTCCGAGTGGTCATTTAAGAGAATTAGAAACCTTCTATCAAGGAATAGAAATATGGAAAAGTCGGGGTTACATTGTAGAAATGAGCGAGGGTTGGGATAGTCATTATGGTTATTTAGGTGGCTGCGATCAGCAGAGGAGAACAGCTTTAGCTAATGCTTGGGATGATCCAAAAGTCAAAGCAATTCTATGTAGTCGGGGAGGATATGGAACAATGAGACTATTAGAGGGATATTCCTGGAGGCCAGGGATATCTAAATGGTTGATTGGCTTTTCTGATATTACTGCGCTGCTCTGGAGTTTGAGTAAAATAGGTGTATCGGGAGTTCATGGGCCTGTTTTAACTACTTTAGCACTTGAACCTGATTGGTCTGTTCAACGTCTCTTTTCCCTACTAGAAGGTCAAGAAATAGAACCTCTGCAAGGGGAAGGATGGGGTGGAGGAAAAGTAACAGGAAGACTGTTAGTAGGTAACTTGACTGTAGCAACGAGTCTACTGGGAACCTCTTTACAACCCGACTTAGATGAGGTAATTTTGGGACTAGAAGATGTGGGAGAGAGTCCCTATCGTGTAGATAGAATGTTGACACAGTGGAGGTTATCAGGTGCTATTAGAAGGCTTAAAGGTATTGCCTTGGGTCGTTTTAGTCAGTGTCAAGGGACATCTTGGACAGTAGAAGAGGTATTATCTGAGCGTTTAGGTGATCTTGGTCTGCCTATTGTTTCTAATTTACCCTTTGGACATGATGGGGTTAATGCAGCTATTTCTGTGGGAAGCTTGAGCGAGTTAGATGGAGACCGAGGAACTCTCAAAAGCTACTTTTTGTGAATAAAGGTTACAAATTAGGTTTTTCTCTCAGACTTTTTTCCCTAAGCACTCAGAATGAGAAAAGAACTGACATAGTAGACTGAAAGAAGATAAAATAATATTAAGAAAGATTAAAGAATCTCAATGCTGAATATTCAGTTTAAGGCGACAGAACTACTAGAGATTGAAGTTAAAGAAGAAGGAATACCAATTAAGCATTATTTGAGGCAACCACAAAGATTGGTACAAGCGATAGCTGATCCTAGCTTGACGGAAGTGCTAGAACAAGGAAAATATCGCTTAAAGATGCGTCCTGTTAACTTTCTGGAGATTTATCATTTTCAACCGACTGTAGTTTTAAAGGTCTGGTCGCAGGGAGATGAAGGTGTCTATCTAAAATCCCAAGAATGTCAGATGATTGGCATAGACTATATCAATGAACGCTTCTTTTTAAATCTAAAAGGGCAATTAACTGCTCATCAAGAGGGGTCAAAAACCTATCTCAGAGGAAAAGCTGATTTAGAAGTAAAGGTCGATCTACCTCCAGCTTTATGGTTAACCCCAAGACCTCTTTTAGAGATGGCTGGAAATGGACTACTTAGAAGTGTTTTGCTCAGAATTAAGCAAAGACTCTTGCATCAACTGATCCAAGACTATCAAGTATGGGTTAGATCAGAAGATCTTCAAGAGTACGGGAAAAATGCTAATCAACTATTAATTCCTTGAGAGAGGAGCAAAAGAAAGACGGTGTTGAGGAGTTGGCCCATATCTTTTTAGTGCTTGACGATGTATTAATGTACCATAGCCTTGATGAGCAGATAGACCATATTGAGGGTATTTCTGGGCAAAACGAGTAATTAAAGCATCTCGCGTACACTTAGCGATGATACTAGCTGCGGCAATGAGAGGAGATCTAGCATCCCCTTTAATCAGGGTGTATTGTGGTAGCATTAGACCTGGAATAGGAAATTGACCATCAACCAAGCAACAGAGAGGTTCTGGTTTGAGCTTCTGGACTGCTCGATACATAGCCAATAAAGAAGCTTGTAAAATATTTAAGCGATCAATTTCTTGGGCAGTAGCATAACCTAGTCGATAAGTACAGCCATAAGAGAGCAAGGCTTGAAACATTTTCTCACGTCCTCTAGAGGTCAGTTTTTTGCTGTCTTTTACGCCTAATTTGACTAGATCACTAAGATCTTCTAGTGGCAGCATCACTACACCTGCAAAAACGGGGCCAAAGAGAGACCCCCTTCCTACCTCGTCAACACCAGCAATCAAACTCTTGGGTTGATTCCTTAAAAAGGCGGGGATTCCCTCTAGTGCTGACATTTCAGCTATTGGCATCATTTCTAGCAGAGGAACGTTGACGACGACGACGATTAATCAGAGGTTGGGCGATTGGTTCTTCTTGTGTAGGAGATTGAGGTTCTATCTGAGGACCTTCCCTGTCCATTACACTTGGGTAAGAAGGAGTGAGCATCTTGATCGGGTAGGGATATTCTACTGATTTAGGCTCTGAAATAATTGCTTCTTGCTCCTGTATTTCATCTTCTTTGTACTCAAGTATAGAGTCTTCTGGGATTTCTTGTCGTGATTCACCTGGTAACTTTACTGAAACGATCACTGACTGAGGTTCTTTAAACTCCTGTTCTTGAACAAGCACCAAAGGTGATACACCTATCTGAGCATAAATCTCTTGTTGTAGGGTAGTCATTTCTACAAAGACACGTTCGACAGGAATTTCTTCACGAGTTTTAAGGCGTTGGGGGCGTTCTTTGCGTTCTGAAACTACGACTACTTCGGGAATTTCCGCTACTACTTCAGGTTCTTTAATTTCTGGGAGATTAGAGACAATTTTGGGAGAAAATTGACTAGTTTCCTCTTTGACCAAGGGTTCATTGCGACGACGACGACGGCGATGACGATTATTATTATTTCCTGCTTGTTCTTGATATTCTCCTTCAGGATCATTACTAACCGGGTCTACGAAAGTCTCTAAAGCCGTCTCAAACATAATTTCGGCTATTTCTGGTGGTAATGCTCTTTCAATGATTCTCGGGTTGGCTGAGGCATTTGGATTGGTCGTAGCAACAACTGGATTTTCCAACCCGAGAAAATCTTGTTCTCCAGGGAGATGCGCTAAATGCCCTATTCCTCCGCAGTGTTGACAGGGCTGACTAAACAGTTCATAAGTATTCTTTCCTTGACGTTTGCGGGTCAATTCAACTAAACCTAATTCGGAAAGTTGGGCTATTTGTGGTCTGGCCTTATCTGTCTTGAGAGCGCGGTTAAAATGTTCTAACAGTTTAAGTTGATCCTTGCGTGTATCCATATCAATGAAGTCGACTATGATCACTCCCCCAATATTTCTCAATTTGAGTTGACGAGCGATTTCTGTAGCTGCTTCATTATTAGTCCAGAGGACCGTCTCTCTAGAAGTTGCTGAGCGGGTAAAGGAACCTGAATTGACATCAACTACTGTCAGGGCTTCTGTTGGTTCAATAATAATATAACCACCAGATGGTAATTCTACACGTGGTTTAAGGGCTTCTCTAATTGCTGCATTAATCCGAAAATAATCTAGGAGGGGTTGGGGTTCGCGGTGAAAGTCTATGTAAACTCCTTCTTGTGTGCGGCCTCCATTCCAGTTCATCAGTTGTTGTTTAACTCTTTTTACTCCACCTGGTGAGTCTAGGACAATGCGATTGACATCATCACTGTACATATCTCTAAGAACCCTTTGAATGAAGTCATCATCTCGGTTCAACAAAGCTGGGGCCCGACTGGATGTGGTTTGTTGTTGAATGGTTTCCCACTGTTTTTGGAGAAATTCCAAGTCCTCCATAATTGCTTCTTCTTCTGTCCCTTCTGCCTCTGTTCTTACCAGTAGTCCCATTCCTGCTGGTTTAACTAAGATCGCTAAGGCACGCAACCTGGAACGTTCATCGTCACTGCGAATGCGTCTGGAGAGGTTAACTCCCTTGGAATAGGGCATCAGAACTAAATATCGGCCAGGTAGGGTAATATTTCCGGTGAGTCTTGGCCCTTTACTTCCGGTTGGTTCTTTCATCACTTGAACTAGTACCTTTTGTTGAGGTGACAAAAGTTCGGTGATTGCCCCTGCTGTCTTTTTCAGCCGAACTGGTCCTAGATCTGTAACGTGGATAAAACCATTGCGTTCGGCATCACCTATGTTCACGAATGCTGCATCTATCCCTGGTATGACATTTTCTACAATGCCTAAATAAATATCTCCGACCTGTTGATTTCCTGTCGCAACTACTAGTTCTTGAATTTGCTCTTCCCAGAAAACAGCCGCTATGTGATGTTGTTCGGCAATGATGATTTGTTTTGGCATATTAATGATTTAATTCCTTATTCGGTAACCGTTATAGACAAGTTTGTCTCGGTTTGTCTGGTTCGAGTGCGATGGGCTATAAAAACGTATTTTGCTAAAATTTTCTGCGGTTTCATCTAGGCTACTCTGAAGTAGAGCGATTCTAGAATTGATACCCCTAACCGGATATATGAGTAATTCCAACGATAAGACGACGTTGGCACCTTTCACTTATAGTCCAATCTTGATTAGCTTTGACGATTAACCCATGGGGGAAGATCACTCATTCTTCTTTTTCTTTCAAAGATTTCTCAGTGGATGGCTCATATTATTGGCCGTTCCTCAATATTCTTCTATCGGCTTACTGGTCTATAAACAAGGTTGTTATTGCGCGCTGCTAGTCTTGCGGCAATAGACAAGGGTTGGTCTTCTTTTAGCTCAGAGATTGAATCTACTAGTTTGAGTCTTGTTTTTTTCCCTGGATAACTAGGCATTAAAATCATCCTTCTTTAGAATATACCTTGAAAGAGGCACAAATGACAAGAAAAAATCGGTCAATCTAGACTTTTACGCTTGCTTGTCGCAATGATAGTACGGTTTCTACTACAATACGGTAGGTTTGTTCAATTTCTTGGGCTGTATTGAATCTTCCTAAGCCAAAACGTAAAGAGGCATAAGCTAAAGCATCCGAATGTCCTAAGGCTTTTAAGACATGAGATGGTTCTTGTTTTGTTGAAGAACAGGCCGAACCTGACGAGAGGGCAATTTTTGACTGCAATCCTAGTAATAAGGCTGATCCATCAATTCCTTCAATACTGATGTTCAAGTTATTTGCTAATCTTTTTCTGGGATGTCCATTAAGACATATTCCCTCAAGTTGAGAGCTTAGTGCTTGCCAGAGTCGATTTCTTAATATTTCTTGACGTTCATTTTCTCTGCTTTGTTCCTCTAGTGCTAATTCTACTGCTTTAGCGAAGCCAACAATTTGAGGTGTATTGAGAGTTCCTGGACGTAGACCCTTTTCTTGTCCTCCTCCCTGCATTTGAGGCATCAGACGTACTCTAGGATTACGTCTTCTGATATATAGTGCGCCTATTCCTTTTGGTCCATAGATTTTATGTGCAGTTAGGGACATTAAATCTATGTTCATCTCTTCAACATCTAGGGGAATTTTTCCTAAAGCCTGTGCCGCATCTGTATGAAATAATACTTGATTAGCTCGGCAAATCTCTCCTATTGCTTTAAGAGGTTGTAATACTCCTATTTCGTTGTTAGCTGCCATGATTGAGACCAAAATTGTCTCAGGAGATAGGGCTGATTTTAGTTTTTCTAAATCAACTAGTCCATCAGGTTCAACGGGCAGTACTGTCACTGTAAAGCCCAAACTCTCTAAATAGCGGCAAGGATCTAGTACGGCATTGTGTTCTGTTGCTAAAGTAATAATATGCTTCCCTTGACTAAAATAGGCTTCTACTACTCCTTTTATTGCTAGATTATTAGCTTCGGTTGCTCCACTGGTGAAGATAACTTCTTGCGGGGTACTATTGATAGCTGTTGCTATTCCTTGACGTGCGTTTTTAACTGCTGCTTCTGTTTCCCAGCCGTAGAGATGGTTGATACTAGAAGGATTGCCAAAATGTTCGCTAAAGTAGGGAATCATTGCCTCTAGTACTCTTGGATCAACGGGCGTAGTTGCTTGAGAGTCTAGATAAATAGGACGTGAGGACATATGTTGAGCGCCAAGGTACTTTTATTATCTTAAGTGCTGTAAGACCCTCACTAGAAATCTTTGGTTCTGATTGAAAAAGATCACTATAAATTTGGTATCTGTGTCAATGCTTTTCTATCTCTATTGTAGGTCAGGCTTGACCTCTTGTGACGCTAAATTAGTCTAGTTAGTTTTGATTAATTTTCTTAGAGCAACTGAACTCTTATCAAGTATTGTAAATAATCACTCAAAATATAGACCTATCTAGTCAAATATCGTAAAAAAGACTAGTTTTAGGATACAATAACAAGCGAGAGGTCACTGATTTCAAACCTAACTCAATAAAA
>CASBQB010000101.1 GCA_949127655.1 Chroococcales cyanobacterium PMM_0086
GGCTTTATCCAACTCTGATGAGTACCTACGGTGATCGTGGGAATGTGATCTGTTTACAAAGGCGCTGTCAATGGCGCAATATACCTGTTTCTATTTTGCCACTGGACGAGCAAGCTGATATATCTCTATTCTCTCAGGTTGATTTGATTGTTGGGGGTGGAGGGCAAGATCGTCAGCAAGAAATAGTCATGCGATCTCTCAAAGGAGATAAAGCCAAAGCATTAAGAGAAATTTTAACAGACGGTGTTCCTGGTGTTTTTACCTGTGGTTCTCCTCAACTTTTGGGGCACTATTATGAACCTGCTGTTGGAAAACGTATAGAGGGACTAGGTCTTTTAGATTTAGTTAGTAAACATCCTGGTGAAGGTGCTAAAAGATGTATTGGTAATGTGGCCTTTGATATTACACCTAGTCCCCTTGCAGAAGAATTAAAGACTCTCTGGGGAGATATTCCTAGAGTCATAGGTTTTGAAAATCATGGAGGACGAACCTTTTTAGGGAAAGTAGCAGCCCTTGGTCAGGTTATCAAAGGTTATGGCAATAATGGAGAGGATGGGACAGAAGGCGCTTTTTATCATAATGCTATTGCTACTTATGCACATGGTCCCCTTTTGCCGAAAAATCCTTTTATTGCTGACTGGCTGATTCAAAGAGCATTGCAACGTCATTCTACTACTAAAGTTACTCTTTCTCCTCTAGATGATAGTTTAGCTAGGAAAGCTAGAGAAGCCCTTTTTAAGAGGTTAAATTTAATATAACCAAATTCTTTCTCTATTAATTCTGTTTAAGAGAACTACAGATATTTATCCCCTCTCCCAGAAATGTTGAATCTAGTAATAAAACTTTACATTTAAGAATATAAAGTGCCTTTAAGTTGTTATTTTAGCTTAAAAAAGCTAAGTTATAAAACCAGTGAACAAAACTCTTTTGTTCTTACCCTACGGGCGGCTATGCCCACGTCTAAATTGGGATCTTGTTGGTATTGAATTATTACACTCTTCAGGTAAAAAGCAGCTGATTATTAGTACAAATTGCCTTTAAGGGCTGATCCCATTCTTGATAGGGTAATTGAGGCAGTAAAGCAAAGTCAAAGGTGATCCCAATAGTGGGGATAGAAGACCAGACAGGGACAGCCAAAAGACGATCATAGAACCCCCCACCATAGCCTAAACGATAGCCCTGATAGTCACAAGCCACGGACGGTACTAAAATCAAATCAACCAGACTAGAGGTCAAAATAGGAGCATTTGGAGAGGGTTCTAGAAGTCCATAGCGTCCTATTTCTAGTTTTTCTCCAGGTTTCCATAAGTGCCATTCTAGAGACTTTCCAACACAGCGAGGGAACCCCCATTGATAGTCTAGGGAAAAAAGAGAAGAAAGATCAGGCTCAAAACGGGTAGAGAAGTAGGCTAGGATAGTTTTAGACTTCTGCATCAAAGAAGAAGTGGCTAAAATACTACATATCTGGTTACTTTTCTCCTGCCATACTCTAGGTTCAAGTGATTCTCTCTGCTGTAGTAATTTAAGACGTAATTCAACTTTTCCTAGAGACATTAAGAAAGACGAGAAGCAGAACGATAGAAAGGCTTTTTAACCACAGTAGCAGGTTGTGCCTTGCCCCTAATTTCTACAGATAGAGACTGTCCTAGAGTAGAGAGGTTGGTTGGAACATAAGCTAAAGCAATAGGTTTAGAAAGAGTCAGAGAATAGGTTCCACTGGTTATTTCACCGACTTTTTCACCTTCTGAATATACATCATAACCATGACGGGCAATATTGCGATCAGTCATCTCGAGTCCAACCAGACGACGAGAGAGACCGTCTGATTTTTGTGCTTCTAAAACAGATCTCCCTATAAAATCTCCTTTACTCTCAAGATGAACCAACCAACCTAAACCCGCTTCTAAAGGGGTGGTAGACTCATCAAGATCCTGTCCATATAAACACATAGCAGCTTCTAAGCGCAGGGTGTCTCTCGCACCAAGTCCACAAGGAGTGACCCCATTTGCTGTCAGTTCTCTCCAGAGATATTCTCCTACTTCAGGTGTCACCATGATTTCAAAGCCATCCTCTCCTGTATAGCCTGTGCGCGCGATAAAGGCGGGTGTTCCCTTAATCTGTGTAGACATATGTCCAAAGGCTTTTAACTTATCTATAGACTCTTCTAGGTAAGGCTGTAAGAGTTCTAGAGACTTAGGTCCTTGCAATGCTAAAAGGACTCTCTCTGAGGATAGATCCTCAAACTCAACCCCATTTAGATGAGTGAGTAACCACTGCTTATCTTTGGAGAGGGTAGCTGCATTGACAATGAGGGTAACCTGTTCTGTCCCTTGATAATAGACGATTAAATCATCAATGATCCCTGCTTGTTCATTGAGAAAAACTGTATATTGAGCTTCGCCTAACTGTAAGCGAGATAAGTCAGAGGGGACTAGTTTTTGTAGTTGTTCAATAACTCCCTTGGACTTGAGAACAAACTTTCCCATATGAGAGATATCGAATATTCCGGCAGTCTCACGGACAGCTTGATGTTCTTGCTTAATACTACTAAATTGTATGGGCATTTCCCAACCTGAAAAGGGCACAAAACGTACCCCGGCTAGGGACGACAGAAAGCTATAAAGGGGTGTATGCAACAATTGGGATATCATGTTTATATTCCTGCGTGTCCTAAAGCTAACCCTGCTACCAACATCCCCAAAACTAGGAAAGGTTGAGCACTAGCTTGGTACTTGACATCATTTTTCAGTGGATCGCGGAGAAAATACATATCTTGGAAGGTAATTTGAGGGATAATCAACAGAAGCACGATAGTAGCATAGAGATTTTGGCCAATACTAATCAAATAGAGACCTATTCCAGCTTGAAATAAATCTATCATTACTACACAGATCCAAGCTGCTGTTTGAATACCAAACATTACAGGTAGGGATTTTAAGCCTAATTGACTATCGCCTTCTACACTTTTAAAGTCATTAACTACAGCAATACCTAGACCCGCTAAACTGTAAAATAGAGTTAGAGTAACGATAGTCCAGTTTAACTCGCCAAAGAGCGCATGACCCGCCCACCAAGGCAAAGCTATATAACTTGCTCCTAGTGCATAGTTACCTAACCAACCATTTTGTTTTAACTTCAGTGGTGGTGCAGAATAGATATAGGCGATGAAAGTACCACCTAAAGTCAGATAAAGCATGATAGGGGTTTCATGTGCAGACCAAAGATCCAATAAGTAGGCTATTCCTAGTCCACCTAGCAGAAGTAAGATAATCTGTGTGATTACCTGTTTAGTGGAGATAGCACCAGAAGGAATAGGACGATATGGCTCATTGATCGCGTCTATTTCCCTATCGTAATAGTCATTGAGGGTTTGTGTGTAACCTGTCATTAAAGGGCCTGATAAAAGCATACAGGTGAGGGCTTTTAATAGGTCTTCTAATGACCAAATATAGCCGCCTGAAGAAGCTGCGCCACAGACTACTCCCCATATTAAGGGTATCCAGGTAATGGGCTTCATCAATTGTAGGCGAATCTTCCAAATGGAAGTCTCCCCAGAAGATGCCCCTTTCATTCCCAGTAGCTGTCTAGTTTTGGCGCTATTATCACTCTCAGTAGGAGTAGGAGAATTAGACATAGTTACAAAGAAATAATTAAATAACCTTCTTGAAATTTCGCCCCTGTCACCGATCTTCCCTTTAGTGTAGAACTAAGAGGGATATTCCGGCGCTGATCTCCTGCTTCTAACGTTACTATGTCTCCCTGTTGAGTAAGTTTTACTTGTTTTTTCTCAAAACATGGTAAAAATACTTTAATTAGACGGTTAGATTCATCTATTTCTAGCGGTTTGGGCGCCTTGCTAGTCTGACGCAGATCAGGAAGAACATCTACTAATTTTGACCAGTCTCTGCCTTGAGGAACTGTTGTAACAGTAAGAGGTGTAAATTGAGATGCTATCTGATCTTGTTCACCTTCATGGCTCATAAATACTCCCCCTACGGTCACCCCTGCTAGTTGAGCACTTCCCCAAAGATATTTAGCTGTCTTGACCGCTACAGGATCAGCTGTTGTACTTAGATAAGCTGCAACCCTTTGCGGATCACTTACTGCTATACGTCCCGCTTCTAAGAATTCATTAGCTGTAGAATTCTCCAAGATGTTTTCCCAGTTCCAGTTACTACTAAAAATACTTCCTAAAAGAGGTTGAATCATTGGTAAGAATATTCTACCTAAGTCTGACTCAGTGATCACCGAGCGGAAACGACGTACATAACCAATGAGCATTTCTGGCATTGCTAAGAGCCTAAGCGTTCTTAAATCACCTGTACCATGATAGATGATTACATCATATTCTCCTGTCTTATCGTACTCTCGTAAGGCATTCAGAATTAATGCTCCATCCATCCCCGGTAAGATCGGTAGTTCTTGTCCATAGATACCTTGTAGAACAGGTGACTGCAAGTATTTCTTTTCTAGCGTTTTTAGCTCTTCCCAATTCTTTTCTAAAAGAACTGTTGTGCTTAACTGAACTAAAGAAAGATTGGTCTCTATTTGGCTTGGGGTAAAGGCAGGAGTGCTCCCTAAGCTATCCAAGAAGGCTAGGTTATTGGCTTCTGTTGCTAGAAGAACCTTTGAGCCTATTTGAGCTAGTCGTTGAGCACTTGCTATAGCCAAAGTTGCGCGCTCACTCTGGCCTTCACCCAAAAATGTGAGAATAAGGGACATAGTTTTCCTAAAGTGTGATTAGACCTCTTAGACTATTCTAAAGGTCTCAGTTCGTCTTCAAAAAACCAAGTAGAGCTTTTGTCTGGGAACTCGACAACTGCACCTACACCGCTACCATCAGTCATTTTAAATGTCTTGATTACCCCAACTCTGCCTAGTTTATCGATAATCTCACCAGATACACGGTCTCTGAGACGACAGACTTTAACCTTTTGTCCGATTTCCATTCGTAATTGAGTAAAAATAATGTAAATAAACCAACAATAAGTTTAGCCCAATCAGGTACTCTCAGGATAGTTTATAATTGGGATACCCCTGAATAACCTAGGAACCTCATGCAAAAAAAAGCCAACTTTGATTCAGCCCAAATAATGTACCGTTCACAGGAACTATTGAAGGCTGCTTCCAACCGCTACAAAATAACTGTACAGGTTGCTAACCGAGCTAAACGCCGTCGTTATGAAGGGTACTTTGAAGATAACTACTATATGAAACCACCTATTCTGGCAATAATTGAGATGTCAGACGAATTAACCCAACCTGAGATAATCGGGGAATAGCTAAATTTTAAGTATGCAACGAAAATCGCTCTTTTACGCCTGGCTAGCCTGTTTAACCTGTTTAATACTTGTTTGGGTACCTTCAAGCTTAGCTCAAAGAACTTCGTTGCGTCCTGAAGCAGTCGCTGCTGATGTCTATCAAAGTTTAACTTATCTACCTAAAAGTAACGATTTTAAACGTTCAGACACAGGCGAAGTCAACAGCGAAAGTACTTTGGTCAGTCGCTTTATTCGCTACCATCAAGATATCAAAAAGCGTGCAACTGAATTCCGCCTAGACTGGCAATTAACTATGGCTGACTATCTAGGTTACAACGAACCAGTCAAGCCTGATCGTTACCCAGGTTATTCGACTCTACAAATTAACCCGATAGAAGCAGATCTTAAAGACATCCGCAGTCTCAACCGCGTTCAAAGACAAGCTTTCATCGATCTAATTGCGGATTTATATAAAGTACCTGAACAGCAGAAACCTGCTACCCCCTCGGTTAACCCTTCTGTATCACCTTCTAAACCAACCCTCTCTCAGCCTGGAGATGCACGTCTTTTACTTCCATGAGTCAAGGTTTTCAGAAAGAGGGTAAAGGTTGGCGTTTGGGTTGGAACCCCGCAGCCAACCCATATAAAGCACTCTTAGGTGGTGAAGGTTGGGCTTTAGAATTGACTGAACCTGAGTTTCAAGATTTTTGTAGACTGAGTTTACAACTTGCTGAAACGCTCAAGTCTATGCAGAGTGAATTAATGGATCAAGAAAAGATTAATTGTGAAGTAGAAAGTAACCTGCTTTGGCTAGAAGTAGAAGGATATCCAGACTCTTACTCTCTAAGATTATTGCTCAATCAAGGTCGTCGTTGTGAGGGAAATTGGACAGAGGGTGCGGTTCCAGGTTTAATAGAAGCTCTATCTTACTTTGAGATGAGTAAGTTTGATTAATTATAAAAAACCCCTTAAAGAGAATTATCAGGCTTTAATCCGTGATATACTATTGCTGGTTGGTTGAACTCTTTACGGCGGCTTTATACCTTTGTCTGTTGACAGTTGGCAGGTTTGATGTATTTCAAATAGTGAGCAGGATAGCACCGAAAAAATGACCTACAGCCAAGAAGAACGCCCCACCTGGGATGAGTACTTTCTAATGATGGCTAAATTAGCCTCTACACGTTCTACTTGTTTAGCTTTTCCAGTCGGATCTGTGATTGTCAAAGATCGCCAAGTACTAGCTACAGGTTACAATGGCTCTCCTTCGGGTTCAGTACATTGTACTACTCAGGGATTTTGTTATCCTGGTTTGAGTGCTTGTGATGCTTCGACTTCTTTGCCTTCGCGTTCGGTTCATGCTGAAGCTAATGCAATTGCACAGGCTGCTAAACATGGTATATCCACACAATCAGCTAGTATTTATGTAACATTAGAACCCTGTTTATCTTGTTTAAAATTAATCATCTCTGCAGGTATTCAAGAGGTGTTCTATGAGACTCCTTTCAATACTGGAGAGAAAGCAGTCGTAAGAGATTTGTTTTTAAATGAAGGACTAGTTAAGATTAAACAGATTTCCCTTGGGGAAGTAACTGCTAAAAGGGCTACCCTATTCTTACTTAATCCGGTATCTGTTCGTTCTGAAAATTCTCTACAGCCTTGAAGAAACCCCGCGTCCGTCAACACGTAAATCCTCTAAGTATTAAACATCTCACTCCGATTACAATACCTAACTGGAGTGACATCTATACAAATCTAACACAACCTTTACATTTAGATTTAGGCTGTGCTAGAGGTCGATTTATCCTGAAAATGGCTCAACTATATCCAGAGAGCAACTTTTTAGGAGTGGAAATTAGAGATATTTTAGTCATAGAAGCTATACAAGCTAGAGATAACCTAGAATTGACTAATTTACATTATCTATCCGGTAACATCAATTATGCTCCCGAATCTCTACTTTCCTCCTTACCAACAGGAATCTTAAAGTGGATAACAGTGCAATTTCCTGATCCTTGGTTCAAGCATAAACATCTTAAAAGAAGGATGCTACAACCTAAATTAGTCGAGACTTTGGTTAAATACCTAATCCCTGGAGGTATCTTTTTTATTCAATCAGATATCCAGGAAGTAGCAGTAGAGATGCGGCGTTATTTACAGCAACATCCAGCTTTAAATTTAACTAGTGATGACTGGTTAGAAACTAACCCCTTTCCTAGTCCTACAGAGAGAGAATGCGGTGTTCTAAACCAAGGAGAACCTGTCTATAGGGCTATGTTTGAAAAGTTATAGCAGGAGGTCAAACCCTTGCTTAATAATAATTTGAGGATTTTAAAGAGAGGACTAACCTTTACTTTTACTGCTATAAATAACAGTTAACCTCTAGATGTCAATTTTTTGTAGACTGATTTACAGAAGAACTTGAAGAGGACTTAGAGTCAGCATCAAGACTGGCAATTCCAACATTACGAACATTGACAACCTTACCAAGTAGTTCAAACCAGAAAGGAGCGCCCATTGAGATAGCAAGTGCAGTTATTAGCCAACCGAAAATTGGTGTTACTTTCTTTCCCTCTTCAACTATGTTCTCTGAGTCCTTCCAACCAATTTCTAAAGCAGGCGCTTTCTCTTCAATGTTTTTGACTAATTTTTGCAATTTTTCAGAGCATTGAGGATCAGTTTGTTCAATACATTTTTTCTTTATTTCTGGATCTTGAAGGACTTCTTCAGCACTTTTTACCAAGGCAGATCTAGTATCTGCATTTTGCAAGGAATTAATAATATTAAATGTATTAATATTAAATAAAACTGCTATAAATACACCTAGTAAAATAGAAAGACCCTTAGCATTCCTTTTGTAAACACCTTGAGAACGAGTCATTGATTTTTCATACACCTGCTGCATTTCATCTCGTAAAAACTTAAGATAATTATTAATCGTTTCTCCTGAAGCTTCTTTCATAATTGCCTTTTTTAATATCTTTATAATAAGTTTGTCTGCGCCCTTATAAAAGGGTAAATCATTTATTATCTTGATAATCTCTTCAATTGTTTTCGCCTTTTGTCTTAAAGCTTTTACTTCTCCTGAATCTTCTACTTTTCCTAAAGCTTTTACTTCTCCTAAAGCTTTTACTTCTCCTAAAGCTTTTACTTCTCCTAAAGCTTTTACTAAATCTTTTCTTACCTCATAAAGTACTTCTAAAAAAGCATCTGCAAAGAGGTCAGAAGGAATATATGAAGGACCTTCAGAGTCAATCTTCTTATTAGATGTTCGATATCTGGCTCTAAATAGACCTCTTACAAATCTTCCTGTTGCATATTGGTTCATCTCAACAATTATTGAGCTTTCATATAATAGTTCAGTGATGGATTTAATTTTTGGATTTTTTTTGGGATCTTCCTCCTCAAAAAGAATTTTAATGGCCTTTTTTAAATGTATAGCCCTAAATTCAAAAACTGTTGCTAACTGCTCTTGAATTTCAGAAGCTAGTAAACTCAAAATTAAGTAAGTAAAAAACAAGCCAATTACAATATTTAAAATGATTCCTAGAGACATGGTTGCTCCTTTGAATTGAGTAAAGATATTCTTTAATATTGCTCTAATTGGTATTTCTACCGCGTTAGGATGCTCTTGATACTATAACTTAATATAGCTTAATAAAACGTCCTGTATGAGATTGAGGGACTTTGGCGACCTCTTCTGGAGTACCGACAGTTACTAGATATCCTCCCTTGTCCCCTCCCTCAGGACCTAAGTCAATGATCCAATCACAGCAGCGAATAATATCTAGATTATGCTCAATGACAACTATAGAATTACCCTTATCTACTAAGCGCTGTAAGACATTTAATAACTGATGGACATCATAAAAAGATAAACCTGTAGTCGGTTCATCAATTATATAGAGAGTCTTTCCCGTGGCACGTTTAGAGAGTTCGGTCGCTAATTTTAGACGTTGTGCTTCACCACCGGAAAGCTTTGTGGCCGCTTGTCCTAGCTTAATATAACCTAGTCCGACATCAATCAATGTCTGCAGGCGAACAGCAGCGCGGGGAACATTGACAAAGACTGATAAGGCTTCTTCTACAGTCATATCTAGAACTTGAGCTATAGAATAGTTTTTATACTTGATTTGTAAGGTATCTCGGTTGTAGCGACTCCCTTTACAGACCTCGCATTGTACATAGACATCAGGTAGAAAATTCATCTCAATAACATTTACCCCCTGTCCTGAACAAGCTTCACAGCGTCCTCCTTTGACATTAAAGGAGAACTGTCCTGGTTTATATCCTCTAGTTTTTGCTTCTATGGTCTCTGCAAAGACTTCTCTAATAGTATCAAAGATCCCTGTATAGGTAGCAGGGTTGGAACGAGGTGTTCTGCCAATGGGAGATTGATCAATGACAATTACTTTATCAATAGCTTTGAGTCCTGTTATTTCTCCTAACCCTTGAGGAAAAGGCGCTCCGCGTGTGAAATGATGTTGTAAGGCAGGATAGAGTAAATCATTGAGGAGAGTTGATTTTCCTGATCCTGAGACTCCTGTAATACAGACAAGTTTACCTAGAGGAATCTCGATATCTAAATTTTTTAGGTTGTTAGCATAACAGTTCTTTAGTTCAAGAAAACGCCCATTGCCTGCTCTTCTTTCTAGAGGGGTGGCAATACGAGACCGACCAGATAAATATGCGCCTGTAAGGGAGTTGGGACAGTCTAAAAGCTTCGATATGTCGCCTTGAGCGACAATTTGTCCGCCGTGGACTCCTGCAAATGGTCCAATATCGACAATATGATCTGCATTGAGAATCGTCTCTTCATCATGTTCTACCACAATGAGAGTGTTACCGAGATCTCTTAGTTTTTTGAGAGTTTCTAAAAGACGTTGATTATCTCTTTGATGTAGTCCTATACTCGGTTCATCTAAAACATAGAGAACGCCTGTGAGTCCTGAACCAATTTGGGTTGCTAAACGAATTCTCTGCGCTTCTCCCCCTGAAAGTGTCATCGCAGGACGAGCTAGAGTTAAATAGTCTAATCCAACATCTAAGAGAAATTGTATCCTTGCTTTGATCTCTTTGAGGGCTAATTCTCCTATGGTTGCTTGACGGGGAGTTAATTTAAGTTGATTGATTCTCTCTAAGGTTTCCCTAATGGAAACTGAAACTAAGTCTATAATATTGTACTGCCCTAAACGCACTGCTAGGGCTTCTGGTTTGAGTCTTTGACCACCACAAGCAGCACAAGGACTATCAATGATGTATTTTTCTAGTTTTTGTTTATAGACTTCTGAGGTACTCTCTTGATAGCTCTGCTCTAGAATAGCTAGTAAACCTGGATATTTACGATAATAGCCTTTATTATTTCCATAGCGGCTATCACCCTCAATATAGAGTTTATCAGCTATTCCATAAAGGATGCTCTGATGTTGTTCTGGTGTAAGTTCAGACCAGGGAGTTTTTAAATCAAAAGAGAGAGCTTGACTGAGACTGTATAAAAGAGAGAGCTGATAGGGGTTTTCTTTTTCTGACCAGGGTTCAATTGCACTATAAATAGGTTGATTAGGGTTGGGAATGACTAAATCAGGGGAAAAGGTTTTTAATGTACCTATTCCGTGACAATTAGGACAAGCTCCATAAGGTGAGTTGAAGGAAAATAGACGAGGGGATAACTCCTCCATTACCGCGCCATGTTCAGGACAGGCGAAGTTTTCACTTAAGAGTATTTCTTGGCTTTCCTCTTCTTTTGAGTCAAGAATTTCGATTAAAGCTAGTCCTTCAGACTGACCTAAACAAGTCCGTAGGGAGTCAGCGATGCGGTCTTCTAGACCTGGTTTTTGCACGAGGCGATCAATGACCACCTCAATATGATGAGTCTGGTTTTTATCTAGTTCTAGACTATCTGAGAGTTCTTGAACGGTTCCATTGATCCGCACACGAACATAGCCAGAGGCAGCTAGAGTAGAAAGAAGGTGTTTATGAGTGCCCTTTTTCCCTCTAACCACGGGCGAAAGGATTTGAAAGCGGGTTTTTTCAGGAAGTTGTGCAATCCGATCCAACATTTCGTCAATTGTTTGGGGGGAAATTGAGCGATCACATATTGGACAGTGAGGTAATCCTGCTCTCCCAAAGAAAAGACGCAGATAGTCATAGATCTCTGTAACTGTTCCCACACTAGAACGGGGGTTATGAGAGGTGGATTTTTGGTCAATGGAAATAGCTGGACTAAGCCCTTCTATTGCGTCTACATCCGGTTTATCTAATTGTCCTAGAAATTGACGGGCATAAGCACTAAGAGACTCAACATAACGCCTCTGTCCTTCAGCAAAGATGGTATCAAAGGCCAGAGAGGATTTACCTGAACCTGATACGCCTGTGAAGACTATTAATTTATTGCGGGGTAAATCTAGACTAATATCTTTAAGATTATGCTGCCTAGCTCCAATAATACGAATCAAGTCACTCATGGATGAGTGCTCCCATCTGGCATGGTTGCCTCTGTTAGAATGGTTCCATTGATGCTAGCATTGCGGAAGTTAGCTCCTCGCAAGTCACAATTTGTCAGAGAAGCATCAATTAAGTTAGCACTTCGCAGACAGGCTTCTGTCATATTGCTGTAATTGAGTAGGGCATAGGCTAAATTAACTCCTTTAAGGTTAGCATTTCTTAGATTAGCTTCTCTAAGGGTGACTAGGGTTAATTCTATGCGATTGGACATATCCTGAGTTTGGAGATTTAACTCGGTGAAGGCGACTAAACTCATGTTAATTTCTCGAAAGACTGCCCCGGTCAGGTCAGCACTACGTAAATTAGCTCTGCGCAAGCTTGCCCCTTGCAGAATGGCATCTTGGAGGTCAGCACTGACTAGTTTACAGTGAGATAGGTCTGCTTTGTAAAAACTAGAACCGGTTAAATCGGCTGACTCTAGGTCTGCTAGGGTTAAATCTGCCCGACTCAAATTTCCCCCGGAGAGATCTACATCTGTGAAGTCGGCTCCTGAAAGGTCTGCTCTGGTTAAATCAGCGCCTGTTAAATTAGCGCCTGTTAAATTAGCCCCGCAGAGAATTACTCCTCTAAGATCTGCATTATTTAAGTTAGTCTGTCTAAGATTGCTATATCTGAGATCTGCCCCTGTTAAGGTAGCATCACTTAAATCTACCCAACTTAGATCCGTATTGCTGAGATTGGCTCCTGAGAGGTTGATTTTATGGAGTCTTGCTCCCATTAAACGACTACTACCTAAGTCACAGTAACTTAGATTTGCTCCTGTAAGCAGAGTTCCACTCAAATTTGCCCAATCTATCAGAGAACGGCTCAAATTGATCTCGCTGAGATCAACTTGAATTAAATTAGCTCCATGTAGTTCACAACGGCTAAATTCTCTTTCTCCCTCGCCATAAGACCAGACTAGTTCCTCTGCATCCATACAAATGTACCTACAAATGTCTAAGACCAGGCCATATAGGGAATTGTGCTGGCTGTTTTTTTAATCTCTGCTTGGTTTTTTAACAGCTGTCCGCAACTATCCCAAGTCCCTGTCATTAACATTTGTCTAGACCCTTGATTGAGGAAAATAGGGGCAGTTTCTTGACCCCAACTGACTTCTAGATTTTCTAAATCAATGGTTACTAGAAGATCTCCACTTTCTTTTAAGGCTTCTTGAATCTTCGATACTATACTTGCTTCGACTGTTACACAAAGGAGTCCAATAGCGGTACAGTTACCGGAAAATATTTCACCAAAACTCTCACCAATGATTGCTTTTATACCCCATTTAGCCAGTGATTGGGGCGCGTGTTCTCTAGATGAGCCACAGCCGAAATTGCCATTAACTACTAGTATACTTGCTCCTTGATATTGAGGTGCATCGAAAGGGTGTGCGCCTTTTGCTTCTAAACGATCATCTTTAAAGGCTTCTTTTCCTAGTCCTTCAAAGGTGACACAACGCAGAAAGCGAGCGGGGATGATGCGATCTGTGTCAATATCATCGCCTACTAAAGGGATGGCACGGGCGGTAATGTTTTTGATTTCACTCATAATTTAGGGGGTAGTATATAGTAACTCGCGTATATCTGCTACATGACCATTAATGGCTGCTGCGACAACCATCGCCGGACTCATTAGGAGTGTGCGTCCTGTCGAGGAACCTTGACGGCCTTTAAAGTTACGATTAGAAGAAGATGCGCTGATTTGATCTCCTTGTAGTTTATCTGGGTTCATCGCTAAACACATGGAACAGCCTGCTTCTCTCCATTCAAACCCTGCTTTTTCAAAGATCTTATCTAGTCCTTCTGCTTCTGCTGCTTTTTTAACTTCTTCTGAGCCTGGTACTACTAGGGCCTTGACTCCGGCTGCTACTTGTCGTCCTTGGGCAAATTTAGCGGCTTCTCGCAGATCTGTAATTCTTCCATTAGTACAGCTACCAATGAAACAGACATCTACTTTGATGCCTTTAATGGGTTCACCTGGCTGTAGTTTCATATATTGATAAGCTTCGCTAGCTATTGAACGATCTCCTTGGGGGAGATTTTCCAGACTGGGAATAGATTCAGCTATACCTATGCTTTGACCTGGTGTAATGCCCCAGGTGACTGTTGGTTCTATTTCATCTGCTTGGAAGACGACAAGGTCATCGTAAATGGCATCAGAGTCACTGCTGAGAGTGTTCCACCAGGTGAGGGCTTTTGCCCATTCCTCGCCTTTGGGGGCAAATTCTCTACCTTGGAGATAGTCATAAGTAATCTGATCTGGATTAATATAACCACAACGCGCTCCACCTTCGATGGACATATTACAGACAGTCATTCTCTCTTCGATGGACATCTGTTCAATAGTGCTGCCTGCATACTCATAGGCATAGCCAACGCCGCCTTTAACGCCTAATTTATTGATGATATGTAGGATGACATCTTTTGCATAGACACCAGGAGGGAGTGACCCATTAACTTCTATGCGGCGAACTTTCAGTTTAGATAAAGCTAGTGTTTGTGTTGCTAGAACGTCTCTAACTTGTGAGGTACCTATACCCAAGGCAATTGCCCCAAAAGCGCCATGAGTCGATGTGTGAGAGTCTCCACAGGCAATAGTCATCCCTGGTTGAGTTAGGCCCTGTTCTGGTGCTATAACATGGACAATGCCTTGTTTTCCTGAGCCAATATTATAGAAGCGAATGCCGTAATCTTTGGCGTTTTTTTCTAGTACTTGGATCATTTCTTCTGCTAGATCGTCTAGGAAGGGACGCGCTTGGTTTTCTGTTGGGATAATATGATCTACTGTTGCTACTGTTCTTTCTGGGTAGAGGACTTGTAGGTGGCGATCTCTGAGCATTCCGAAAGCTTGCGGACTGGTAACTTCATGAATTAGATGAAGTCCTATAAATAATTGTGTCTGACCAGATGGCAAGATACCTACTGTATGTAAGTCCCAAACTTTGTCAAATAACGTGCCTTTACTCATCTAGGGTAAATATTTAGTTTATTCTGTTTACTTTCTATCTTAACGCTTTGCTGCAACTAAGTCACCATTTCCAATGGTCTACAATTGCTCCTTAATTGACTCAATCTGTTACATTTTCCTTGGCGCGATGGAGTGTCAATGTGTTACTATCTGGGATAAAGTGATCTAGAGTTGATATCTCTATGGCTAAGGTTCTAGTCTTAAATGCCTCTTATGAACCTCTGAATATTACCACTTGGCGCAGAGCCATAGTCTTACTGCTCAAAGGAAAGGCTGAACAACTTGAGCATAACGGACAATATGTTTGTGCTAATATTCCTCTCCCTACTGTGATCAGACTGCGCCACTATGTACAGGTTCCTTATAAAGACATACCCTTGACTCGTCGCAATGTACTAGAGCGTGATCGCCATACTTGTCAATATTGTAATTATAAAGGGGATGATCTTACCCTAGATCATGTGATCCCCAGATCACGGAAAGGCGGGGATACTTGGGAGAACCTGGTTACTGCCTGTGTGCGCTGTAACGTCAAAAAAGGCAGCCGCACACCGAAAGAAGCCAGTATGCCACTTCGTACCCAACCCCGTAAACCTTACAGTAGTCTGCATTTTGAACTAGTTAAGCATACTAGAGGGGATTCTAACCAAGAATGGCGTAAATACGTAATTGGGATCTAAGACATCTCTAACATTCTTTGGATCGGTTTAAAGGCTAATTGACGGACATCTTCTGCCAGTTTTATTTCTGGTTGACGATTTTTCATGGCTAAATAAACTTTCTCTAAAGTATTTAACCTCATATAAGGGCATTCATTACAGGCACAGTTATTAGTTGAAGGAGTGGGAATAAACTGTTTATGGGGTGATGCTTTTTGCATCTGGTGAATTATCCCTGGTTCTGTAGCGACAATAAAGGTTTTACTTGCACTCTGTTGCGAATATTTTAACAGTGCAGTTGTTGAACCGATGTAGTCTGCGTGAGTTAAAAGAGCTTCCTCACATTCAGGATGGGCGATAATTTCTGCTTGAGGATAGGTGATTTTTAATTCAATTAGTCTACGCTGAGAAAATGTCTCATGCACTATACAGCTACCATCCCATAAGCGTAGCTCTCTTTGGGTCATTTTGCTGACATAGCGACCTAAATTGCGATCAGGTGCGAAAATAATCGGCTGATCGGGTGGTATCTGCTGCACTATCTTTACCGCATTAGAACTGGTGCAGATAATATCACTCATTGCCTTAATTTCAGCAGTACAGTTAATATAGGAAATGACTAGATGATCGGGATAAGTTGCTTTAAATTTAGCAAACTCCTCGGCTGGACAACCCTCTGCTAATGAACACCCTGCCTTGAGATCTGGTAAAAGAACTAGTTTATCTGGATTTAAGATCTTGGCCGTTTCGGCCATAAAATGTACGCCAGCAAAGACTATTACATCTGCTTTTGTCTTGGCTGCTTGTTGTGACAGTCCTAAAGAGTCTCCCAAATAGTCTGCAATATCTTGTATATCAGGCTCTTGGTAATAATGAGCTAGAATTACTGCATTTAGCTCTTTTTTGAGATCTTGAATCGCTTCAAAGAGGTCTATTGATCTAGATTCTTCTTTTTCTCTCTCAATAACTGCTTTCAACACGCTTTTTACCCGACTCCTTTTGGATTATGGTTATAATTACCAAAAGTAATTACTGACATTGTAACAGGATTTTTACTGGTATTGTTGAAACTAAGCGTAGAGGTAAAAATGTTTCTGCAGGAATTGACCAGGCCCAGAGATATGCAAAAAGATTTAAAACTGTAGAAGGGTTCAAAGCTGTTGAGGGGGTTTAGGGAATTGCTGTAGGTTGATTCGTTAGATCATTACACTTGCTCTTGTTTTTTTTCTAAAATCGTTATAATCAACATTCGAGGTGCAATTCAGTTGAAAATCACTACTCAACTTTGATTTTTTTAAATGATTACAAAAACAACTCAAGCCTTACCAACTGCTTCTGCTTCTATATGGGAAAAACTTAACTGGACATGGGCCCACAGTTTCATGTTGACGCAATTCACCCTGCAATTATTATTGTTGTTCCCTCAAATTGGTGCTTTCCGACTAGTCATGCGGATTGCTTCCTTTGGTCTGGGTTTATTTTTACTAGTCAAGTTGCGTTCAAAAGGTAATCCACATCCATCTACTGTGCCAGCAATAATAGTAATGGTAATACTCGTTTTAGAGTTATGCCTACATCCATACAATAACTCGATACTAGCAGGCATAGCCCAAATAGCTATTTATCTAGCTATTCTGAGTCCGATTTTTTGGGTGAGAGGTTTAAAAATAACCCCAGTTGGTTTTGAAAGTTTAATGTTTCTGATGTGGGGCTTTCACACCCTAAGTGCTATCTTTGGGGTTTTACAAGTTTACTATCCTGGCAAATTCCAGCCAGCTTTATCAACAGTTATTCAAAATAGTAAATTTGGCCTTGATGCCCTGTCGATCACTCTAGCTAATGGGGTAGTGGTGCCAAGACCAATGGGTTTGACTGATACCCCAGGAGGAGCAGCAACTGCCGGTTTTTATGCTATTTTGTTTGGTGTTTTAATAGCACTCAGACATAAAAACCCAATATTAAAGATTGTCTGCATGGGTAGCGCTGCGATAGGTCTTTTGTGCATATATCTATCTCAAATTCGTTCTATTTTAGTAATACTTGTTATTGCTATGTTATTCTTAGCAGTAATCTTGATCAGAAAGAATCAAATCGCTCGTTTAACTGCGCTGGTCTCAGGCGTGACAGCTTTGTTTTTTGGAACATTTTTATGGGCGATTGCCATTGGGGGAACTTCAACATTAAAACGGATAAATAGCTTATTTGAGGGTTCGGCTGGTGAAGTTTACCATAAAAACAGGGGACACTTTTTGCAAGATACTATTGAAAATCTTCTGCCACAATATCCCCTGGGTGCTGGACTAGGACGTTGGGGGATGACAAGTTCCTATTTTGGCGATAAGACTGATTTAGTAGTCCAGTCGCTTTGGGCAGAAATTCAGTGGACAGGCTGGCTATATGACGGAGGAATACCACTAATCATAGCCTATGTAGTGGCAATTTACTGGGCTTGTCAAGTTGCCTGGAAGATTGCCACTGATCGCCAATTGGGAGACTTTGCTCTCTGGGGTGGCTTGATTTTTGCTTATAATATTGGTTTTATTTCGATTACTTTCAACTATGCTATATTTATTAGTCAAAGTGGCACGGAATTCTGGTTACTGAATATGGTGTTATTTGTAGCTGCTGGTAATATAAAAGATGACAAGCTACCGAAAACTGTGAGGCGATGAAATCTTATTTATTAATAACAGGTGATTTTGTCAAGACTGGCGGGATGGACAGGGCAAACTTTGCCTTGGCTGACTATCTGGCAAGACAAAGAGACTCATTACATTTAGTAGCCTATCGGGTAGCTAGTGAGTTGTTAGCTTATCCTAATGTGAAATTTCATCAGGTACCAAAGTTAGCCAATTCTTATCTATTAGGTAGCCCTTTTCTTGACTGGATAGGACAGTCAGTTGCACGCCAACTATCTCCCAAGTGTACTAGTATTTTGGTAAATGGGGGTAACTGTCAATGGGGAGATGTGAACTGGGTACATTATGTTCATGCAGCTTATCAAAGCGATAGTCAAGTAGGACCACTGCGTCAGTTCAAAACTTCTTTTTGGCGTTGGCTCTCCTTAAGTGGAGAACTAAAAGCCCTCAAGGCTGCCAAAGTAATTATTGTTAACTCAGACCGCACAAAACAAGATCTAATCAAGCACTTGGCAATTCCCCAAGAGAAGCTACACTTAGTCTATTATGGCATCGATCCAGATAGTTTTTATCCAGCTACAGTCCATGAGAAGCTAGAACTTCGGCAGCAGCTAGGATGGTCAGCAGATAAGCCCATTGTAGTATTTATAGGTGCTTTGGGCGATCGTCGCAAAGGATTTGATACATTATTTACAGCATGGCTGGAGTTGTCTAACTTACCCAATTGGGATGCTGAATTAGTGGTAATTGGGGTTGGTGCTGAATTGACAAAATGGCAGCTTCGTGCTAAAAATATTGGGATATCAAGCATTCATTTCCTAGGGTTTCGTTCTGATGTACCCAATTTGCTCAGGGCTGCTGATTGCTTGGTGGCACCTACTCGTTATGAAGCTTATGGGTTGGGAGTACATGAGGCTCTATGTTGTGGACTACCAGCTATAGTTAGTTCTACTGCTGGAGTGGCAGAGCGCTATCCAGTACAGCTACAGGGGTTGTTACTTCCTGATCCTGATGATGCTGTTGATCTAGTAGCACGATTACAAAAATGGTGGGAGAATAAACAACACTATAGCGGTTTGGTATCTTCTCTTTCACAAGAACTAAGAGAAGATACTTGGGATGAGATGGCTAAGAGGATTGTTAACTTAATGGATGGTTAATATTGTCTAATCATTCTCCAAAAACATCTTCAACAGTGTAATGACATTCAGGTGGAAAATCTAATTGAGTTTGTTTTGCTGCATCTAATCGGGCTATAAGATACATTTTGTCAATCCATTCCTGGCAAAGATACTTTTTGAGACTAGGACTATCTTCTAGGTAGAATTTGATGTTTTGACGCTCTCTTTCTATAGTAATTTGCCAACTTCTTGACCGTTTATTAGGTTGACAATCCCATTTTAAAAGATGCTGTAATATTAGGCGAATACTGCTCAAGAGTCGGTCTCGTTCTCGCTGTGACAAGTCGCTCACCTCTTGGACTAGGTTTTCTAGATCCAGTTCTGCAAAACGCTTCTCTGATAGCATTTTTGCCATTTCTTCTGCCCATTCTGCATAATCCGATTCGTAAAGCTGTGTCATGACTAAGACTTTTGTTTAATTCTTAAAAAGCACTGTTCATCTAAGAACATTTTTAAGTAGTTTAAGCAAGGGGATCGGTAAACTTCTATTAATAACACCATATTTCTTTATAGTCTCCCATTTGGGGACATGGTTGAGGTTATTGATAACATATGCCCATAAATCAATTACACTTGAAAAAGATTTTTTATTTAAAGACTCTTCATAAACAATTTGAGCAATTTTTGTCCTTAATCTATGAATTTCTTTGATTTCTTCTGGCAAATCACTGTTCAGAGTACTATCTAGAACAGCTTGCATATTGGATAACATTCTAATTGCTTTATGATTATCTTGCTCAGATTTCTTATTATTACCAGAAAAATTCTTCTTGTGAATGCGCCAAATACTTAAAGGTTCCCGAATAAAAAAGGAATTACCTTGATTAAGAGTGAACAGCAGTAAATACTCATCAATATACATATCAACGGACTGAGGTATATTTAAAGACTTGAGAGTTGATGCTTTTGCTGAAAAAGTTGAACCGCCACCGAACAAGATCTTCTCTTTATAAAAATAAGACAGTAACTCTTTTCCAGATATGTTTTGATTTAAAATATTCTCTGGTATGGCTTCAGGTCTTTGCTGATCCTCGCTATGCCAACAAATTGCCGGATGAGCAACATGAACTACTTCTGAATATAACTCAAAAATATTGACAACTTTTTGAAGTTTATCGGGTAAGAAGTAATCATCTGCATCAAGGTTAAATATGTATTTTCCTAAGGACTGGTCAATTCCTATTTGAGTTGCCTTAGCCTTTCCTTGGTTGGTTTGATAGGTATATTTAATTTTATCATGATAATTACTGAGAACTTCTCCTGTATTATCGGTTGAGCCATCATCAATTACAATAATTTCTACTTCATCTTGTGGAAAGTTAGAATTCAACACACTATCAATTGCTTCTTTAATATAACCAGCGTAGTTATAAGTGGGAATAATTATGCTGGCTAATGGATTTTTACTCACTGTTTTTCTCTATAAAGATTTGGCTATAATAATGAACTGTATACCAAACAAACCAGGAAAGATCCTTGAGGCTAATTTATCTAAATATGAACATAAAGGAGTGAACAATTTAACTTTTCTAATAATGGGTAAGGGAAAATTGCCATCTGCATAATTATAAATTATTTGAAAACCAGAACTTTTAACTAAATCAAGTGCTTCCTCCCAATCAAAAAAACGAAAATGGGTTTTATCCATTAGCCCCCCATCAGTGTATTTAAAGTTCCCTTTAATAAATTCCCATCTTTGTTGTTTAAAATATAGAATATTGGGTAAAGCTATCACTAGTATCCCGTCGTTTGTCAAATTGTCATGTAATTTTCTCAGTAATACTTGGGGATTATAGAGATGTTCTAGAATATGGCTACAAATAATACAATCAAACTTACCCAAAGATGCAGGATCAAAATCATTAATATCCGCAACTAATACTTGATCTATCACTTGGCTTGCTAAGTTTGCTTCGGTCTGTGAATAAGTAACACCAACAACCTCACACTTTATGATTTGTTTAATTGTTTTACCTAAGGATGCTGTACCACATCCTATGTCCAGAACGCGTTTAGCATTTTGGGGGACTTGCTGAAAAACAGGCTGATTAATAGCTTCGTAAATCATTTTATCGTTCATTGTTTAAGGAGGAATTGAGAAACTCTTTAGCCCGATAAAGTGTAGAGTTATTTCTGATCCATTTATATGTCATATTTTGCAGATGTAAATACTTTTCTTCGTTTATAGAACTTATTTTATACTTTAGATCGTCAAGGCTTTTATATATAATGCAGTTTGCTTCACTGAGTCCGTGAGGAGCGCAGGTGACTGGCTTTAGATTTAAATCCTTAAAACATAGCACACAACCATTCGCCGCCAATTCATAATGACGAAGACAGTCCCAGCCTCCTCTTTTCGTAGTAATACCGAAGCGAGATTGCTTGAGATCATTATAGTATTCAATTTCAGATGAAAATTGGTAACTATTCGGCTTAATATTCAAGCTGGTTGCTATTTCTTGATCGACAATATGGAGAGGAAAATCTTTGGTTCTTTCAGTTCTATAATTTTCATTAATTTTTTCTTCAGGAATTGAAAAGCTGATTGGCATTACATTTTTTTGTATAGGTATCCACTGATGGAATTTATCCGGTAATAATTTATCTAATCTGTAAGAATAACCTCCACCTAGAAGTTCTCTTTTGAAATACTTAAATTTTAAAGTAGGAGTTAATAATGACCAAGGATAATGCTTCAATTTCGATAACATATTGTCAAAGGGGAATAAACTGCTAAATTCTGCACCATCAAGAATGGCGATTTTCTTAGGGGCAACACTTGATGCGCTGGAAAACAGGTTTATTGATAAACATAGTTAGTACTTATTCGTATTACCACCACTTGAAAATATTATAAACTTTAAAAATATTATAAACTTTAGTCAAACAAAACACAATCAATTGAAGAAACTTAGGCGGTGGAGAAATCTTAGAGTTAGGAACGTTTTCAATTTTATTTGATATGGCAAAAGAACGACAAGATTCCCAGTCAAAGCTCCAAATATCCTCCAACCAAAAACGATTATATCCATATTTATCGAAGTAGCGGAGTACTTCAAAATCATACCAGTAATATTTCTGATGCAATGTAGTTGACATATCAATTCCAAGTTCCTCCCATCCGAAGAACCAATTATTAGGAGATGCTTCTAATCGTCCATGCGTTATCCAATCGCTTTGAGGAGTGTAACGTGATCTTCTAGACAACAACGAACTGGTTTTCAAAGTATTTTCTACAACAGTATAGAATCTCAGTTTAGAAATCTGTCCAGACATTCTTGTTAGTCCATAGTGGAGTATTTTAACATCATTAATATGCAAAATTGGAGCATAGTCTGGCCTAGGGATTCTGATGCTATGAATTTTCTTTACTTTATGCTCTGCTCCATCATCTACATAACCAATAGGCCAAGGAACATTGTATCTTATGCAATGATTAGTAGTTAAATATAAATCTGGTTTCTCAAAACACAAAACCGTTCCTGGATTTGCCTTAAGCATTGTTTGCCAGCCTAGAGTATGCATAGCATTAGCAGCTAAAATCTCGTCAGCATCTAAAGCTAAAAGTATTTTATGTTCTGGAATCAAATCTCTTGCCTTTTGAATTAGTAAGATTTGTCGTTCCGCTTCATCATATTGGTTCGATGTGTTTTGAATAAGAATAACCTTTGGATAAAGCTTACAGATATTAACACTTTCATCTGTTGAGTTTTGATCGGCAACGATAATGAAGTCGGCGAATTGGCTAGTGACAGCTAAAAACTTGTCTAAAATCCATGCTTCATTCTTAACAGGTGTTATTACAACTATTTTGGGTACTTGGTTCATTATATTCAGCTCTCTTCTAAAAAATTAAACCTTTTGAAGTAGTCCTCTTACTAAATTATCACCTCACAACTCTGACTTACGGATGGACATAAAAGCATGTTCTGCAAATTCTCCTTCAACTCCACATGGATAATCTACCGAATAACCCTCTTTTACTCCCCATTGATGAAGTTCATTTTTTGAAGCAATATAAATTCCGTCAACATCAGCACCCATTACTGATGGAAAAGAAAGACATATTGGACTTAGATTAACAGGAAAAAGACCATAACGAGCAACAGCGTTTTTGAGAGCATTTCGCAGACGTACTCGACTATCATAAATACTGACTACTGCATCTATTAGTTTTCCCTTGCGGAGTTTTTGCGATGCAGTTCCACTAGTAGATAATCCTAAAAGTTGAGAAGCAAAACGACCCGATTGTACAAAATCTGGAAATATCAAAATTAAAGATCCTTTTGGTTTTATGACACGCATCATTTCTTGTAAAGCTTTTTCTGGATATACCAAATGTTCTATTACATAGAAAGAAAAACAAACATCAAACGAACCATCCGGAAACGGTATTTCATAAGCAGTAGCATAGTTCCAATTAGCTTCGGGATGATATTTCTGATTTTCCTCAATAATATAATTTGCCACTTCGATGCCACTATAGCCACCCTTGTAGCCATAGTTGCGAAGTTGTCGATATAATCTACCATTAGCACAACCTATTTCTAATACAGTTTCCGGTTGTAAATCACTGATGTACTTTAAAAAACGACAAGTCAGTGAATTTTCAGGAGGCATAGTTTCCTCAATAGAATTCAACATTTCTTGATATAGTTTGCGCTCATTGTCTTGTCCATAAAACAGAGCCATTTGTTGATTTAAGTTTTCTAGAACCTCTTGATCTCCAGTAACACTTGACATCCAGTGAAATTGGCGATTACATTTATATTTATCTGATAGATTTACCATGCTATTTATCTTCTCCTGTTAACCTATTCAACTTTAGCAATAACTTGTCGTTTTTTCCAGTGTTCTAAATAAATTTCACTTGTGATTTTAGCAATTTGCTGCCAACAGAATTGTTGTGATTGTTGCTTGGCCCAAATACGGGCTACAGATAACCTTGAATGATCATTAAGTAGAGCAACAACTTTTTCTGCCATTTCAGCAGTATCACCTGGAGTAACTAGATACTCTTCTGGCAGAATCATTGGTGAACCTGGTGCATCATAAGCAATTACTGGAATTGATGCAGCTAGCATCTCCAATAAACCTATTGCAAAGCCTTCAATATAGGAGGGAAATATTCCCACTGAGCAATCACTTAGCAGATTTGGTAGATTATTCGGTTCAAAACTAGGAATTACTTCAATTTTATTTCTAACTTCAGGATGAAAACACTGTAAAACTTCGCTCTCAGATTGGTGTAGTTTTTTTGTTCCCATTAAACGAAAGGTAACATTGGGAACCTGTTGCCAAATCTTTCTAACTATTCTAGGAAAGTCCCTGGCTCCTTTTCGATTATCAAAAGTTCCGACAAAAGCTACTTTTGGTTCTAAAGGTAAATCAGTTGAAACTTGATCAAATAAAGGACGACGAGATCTACTAATACCAAAAGTAATAACAGCTATCTTTTCAGGGGGAATACCTCTTCTGACTAATTCTGTTTTATCTTGATCACTAGTCACATTAATTAGATCAGCTTCTAAAAATGTCCGATGAGCAATCTGTATTCTTTTTTCTGATTCAATCTCTTCAAGTCTAGTAATTTGCAGAAATTGTTTCAAGATAAATTTGAGTTGAGACTTCCAATTTTGTTTTGGTTGTGCTAATTTTTTCACCAACTCTGGCTTAAAGTGATAACTAAGTAGTACAGAACGAGCAACCATTAATGTTTGAGAAGAAAACTCCTCTCTTGGATAAGGTAAACAACTTTGGTCGTAATCAATCACATCGTAATTTAGAGCATTTTTTTTCAAGTAATCTCTGAGACTTTCTGAATAAAGCTGTTGGAATTCTTTAGCCTTCAAATTGTACCAACTATCTCCTAATAGGTCAGAAGGAGTAATAAATGTAATCTCCCACCCTAAGTATTCTAGTTCTTCAGAAAGCTCAACCAATACTTTTGTGGCACCTAAAGTCAAACTCTTGGGAATAGGACTGAAAAAAAGTAGTTTCATTAAATTTCCTCTAACAATTTTTTTACTGGCTAAGTTCTAACAGTGAACATTCTAAACGGGATAGCACTAAATCACTTGTCCAGCTTTTAGCTTTAGTAATTGCATTTTCAGACAGATATTGCCAAAGTTGATGATTAGTATATAGAAGAGCAATTTCCTCAGCAAAATCCTTAGCAGCCAGTTCTTTTACTAATAATCCATCAGATCCATGTTCAATAATTTCAGCCGGTCCACCTGAATTGTGGCAGATACAAGGCGTGCCTAAAGACATAGCTTCCACGATACTTCTACCATAAGGTTCGCCCAGAGAGGTTGAAAGCAACAAATCGGCATTTTCTAGATAGCTATAGACTTCATTACTAGCAACTTTTCCTTGCAGGCATATGATGTCTGACAATTTATGCAACGTACAATAGGCTTCTAATGCTGGTCGCTCTGGTCCATCGCCTAAAAGTGTTGCTTTGACATTAATTCCGCTGTTACGCAGAAGTTTAATTGTTTGGCAAAATATCAAAGGATTTTTGTTAGCAACAAGGTTAGCAATAAATATTAGATGAAGAGGTTTAAATCTGTCATTAGTATTCCTAATTGAAGACAGATTTAAAGTAGGAGGATCTACAATAACTGGTAACAATAAAACCTTAGTCTGTGGAAACTCATTTTGCATAACTTCGGCTTGCCTCCAGGTAGAACAGATAATGAGGGAAGCTGTTTGCAATGTCTGGTTCCAGCCTTTTTGAAATAAAGGATTAACTAATTTTTCTATCCCAATGCCAAATCTTGGTTTGGATTTCATTCCTTGAGTTTCTGGCCAGCTATAAAATAATGGTCCAACGACTAATGGTTTCCCTAGGGTTTTAGGTGCTCTAAGATAACCACCATAAGGGTGCATGCGCCAGACAATATCTATGTCGTTTTTAGCGCTTAAATCCTGCAACCAATGGTCTGCGCGCCAAGAATGCTCCCAACCTGCCAGCGAATCAAAGGGGACACGATGCTGTCCTCCTTCTTTTACCTGTAAGTGTGAATCTTTTTGTGATATCGCGCTATATCTGGTATAAGCAAAGATTTCATGGTTTCGCTTAGCTAATCCATTTAGTAAAGAGAAACAAATTAGTCCATCGCCATGTGGCTGGTAGTCAGTCAGGTACTCTGAAGCTGAATGGACAAATATTGATAAATTTTTCATAATAAAAAATACTTCCTACTTATCCGACATCTTTCTAAAAGTGGCAATAATTTCATCTCCCTTGTTTAATTTAGTTGCCATAGAAATAATGGTTCGTTTGACCAGCCCTTTGAGTCCTATGCCCATAGGTTCTAAATTGGTTGAACAGCAAACTTCAACAGCTTTTACTTTTCCTGGACAGGATGACTCAACATGATACTTGAGAGTCTCAGGAGTAAATTGCCATATATGTTGTTGTGGAACAAGGAATCCCCAGTTGTTTTTCATGATCTTGGCAATCCAGCCATCGTAATTAGGGACATGTATCTGTAATATTCCTCCAGGAATGAGGGCATTACAAATATTTTTAATCACATCAATGGCCGGTTCAATATGTTCTAGAGAATGATTCATTATGATTAGCCCATATTTTTCTTGCTCAAGGGCTTGAGTAGCTAAATCTTGAACAAACAAAGATAGATTTTTTTTGAGACCATAACTGATCGCTACAGGATCAACATCGCATCCTTCGGCTTGGATATTTCTTGCCTTCAATTGCTCCACTAGCTCTCCACCATTGCACCCTACATCTAGAACAGGCTTTTTTTGTAGCTCTGAATAAAATGACAAAATTCTCTCTATTTCATTGGCTAAATCAACACACCAAGGCTTATCGCGCGGCACATATTCTCCATTATCTTGCGTAGAATCAACGTAGCCATCTGTATATAGCGAGATATCTGGAATCGGAAAAACACGAATTAGCCCACAATTTTTACACTTGTATAGGCTAAATGAGTAGTTGTTTACCTGTCTATTATAGATTCCTTGGTAAAGGAGTGTATATGAATTGGCTTTACACAAACAATTTACATTGCTTATGCTATCTATTGTTGTACTTGTCACGAATTATCATCCTCATTTTAATTGATTTTAGTTAATCGATTTAGTTCTCTAGTTTTACAATCACTGATGGACCACATTTAGCCACTATTGTATAACCATATTTACCTAAATAATTAATTATTTCTGAATTTTCAAGTTCTTTCACAGAAATGTCATGTTTTTCAAAAATTATGATCTTTGGCTTGTATTGTTCCCAGTTATTCGACATGAGTATTTGTTCATCTAGACCCTCTACATCAATGCTCATCAAATCAATATCAATTCCTTTTGGCAAGTAAAGATCTAGTACTTGTTGAAGACTACTTGTCTTTAGACTCCTTTTTTCGACTAATTTTACTCCTATAGACATAGCTTTCTCAGCCATATCCTTATCAAAAGTATTATAAGCAGACTGATCAAAGATATAGAAATCAATCTTTTCCTCTGTTTTTTCTGGATATAATAAGATTTCTAAATTTATATCTCTTGGTCGTAAAACCTGAAAGTTATCCATTGCACCAGGTGCCGCGTCAATATTAATTCCCTTCCAACCTTTGCAGTAAAAATGATAGGTATTAGAATAGTAAACTGGATGGTGAGCGCCAATATCTAGATAAAATCCATTTTTTATGTCATTAGTTAAAAATCTCACAACCATATCTTCGCCAAACTGAGAATGAGATAGGTAGAAGCTGGGGTGAAAATTTGCTTTCAGTCTAGCCCAAATGTTAAATCTTAATTTGAGAAGTAATTGGTCTAATATATTCATATATTTTGGCTACTCTCTCTTAGTCCTTTATAAGTCATGTACAAGTTTGATATAATACCTGGAATTAGGGGAAACATTCCGAATAAAATAGCTCCTTTAAGCGTAGATAAATCTACTAATAAAATCCCTCCTATTTGTGCTAAAATTGTACCTGGAATCTGAAGCCAAACCTTGCTAATCCATGCTTTAGAGGCATTAATTGACCACATACTATTGACAATAAGATATAGTCCAGCACTAAACATAACTAAAACTAGTTCTGATTTTAGATGGGCATATTTTTCTCCAATCACCCATAATATCTGACCGGGGAAGAATACTGATAGGCAGACTAAAGCCAGTGAAAATATAGAAATAGTCAACATAATCTGGAAGTAGCGACTTAAGAGAAGCTTAGGCAATTGACATCTAGTAAAGCTGGGTAATATGATTGCAGTCATAACTGAGCCAATGACTGAAAAAATAACTGACAAACGTCCTAATGCCCCAAGTTCAGCAACATTTTGTGCATTGCCAAAAATACTGATTAAAAAGACCGTTATTTGCCCTTGGAAACAGTAAAATATGCTTGTGGGAGCTGATTTTTTGATATTTTCGATAATTTCTGCTCTGTCTTGCTGATTCACCGAAGCTTTCCTATCAATATTTTCAGTGATCAAGCGTCCTAAGAAGAATCGCTCTATTCCGAATCCAATTGTTCCCAAGGCTGTCGCCACTGCTGCATTGAGAATTGTTAGGAAAGCAACCCCCAATAAAGCTATCTTGGAAAAATTCAAAATTAAATCTATTTTCTGAATCTGACTTATTTGAGAATGAAGGCGAGGCACAACAATCAATACGCCATTTGTTAACTCAAAATTCACCCCTATTAGAACTATAATTGTAAGTATAAATGTATAATCCAGCGCAGCACCGTTGCGCATCAATATCCACATTAAAAATGGGGTCACTAGGGTTATGGAAATTGCTGCTAGAAAGTATCTTAACTGCATTGCGGTGTTAATCAACTGGCCAAACCTATAAGGATCTTGCCAAACTCTTCCTCCAATTGCGGAAAGACTTATACCAATACCTGAATCAGCTAGTAAGTTCATTGTTGCTAGCATGGTTATAGCTATTGTGTAGTAAGCATATTGTTCCTTGTCTAAGCTACGAACTATCCAAAGTCCACTAACCAAGGTTAACGCCTGAACAACAATCTGAACAGAGACAAACTTACTAATTATTTTGAGCCAATGAACAAACTTGGAAGGCGGCAACGGTAAGGACATCTATTCACTCTTTGAGTTGATTGAATACGCAATGATAGGTATTAGGAAAAATGATCCAAGAATTTTATCTTTTCTCCTTATTTTGTGATTCCTTCCGATAATGGATAAATAGTAAGCCATTCCTGTGATAAATACCAATAGCATTAGGCACGTTTCAACAGGATATTATCATGTTTGTGCTTTCTTTTAAATCAGTCTACATATTAATCCCTCAAATAAGTCATAAAATGGTCAGCTTGAACTGATAACTGGTGCTGTTGATACCAAGCATAACCATTGTCAGCAACTATCTGTCCTGCTGATAAGTTCATTGGTTGCTCATATTTATCTCCTAACCAATAGTGTTTCCCAGCTTCTAGACCATCTACGTTTTCTCCTCCATCTGATACACCTATAGATAATAATCCATGAGCACAGTAAGCTGCAAAAATTGTTGATTTTGCTAGAAATTCAGTAGGGTAGTCAAAAAACCCCACTATTGAGCTTGATAATAATTTGCTGATTTCTTGAGAGGATTGAACTCCTAGACAAATAACAGCTATGCCATTAACAGGGTCAATCTGAAAATCTAAAGAAACACCAATATCCAAAATTTCCACAATTTCTAATTCCTGACAAGTTCGCTGCAAAGCTAATTGTGATCTCTTGTAAACACGAGAACGCCATCCACGCCCACCAAATACTACCAACCGCCGAGGACGCGCTGATAAAGGCGTAAGATATTCAGGTTCACCAACATTGGAAAAAACGGGTAAAGCTGGAACAGTTTTGTGTTTTCCTTGACTTAATTTACTGATAATCTCAGCATAGCCCTGCTTACTAGTTAGAGATTGATCACTCAAACAAATTAAACGTGCAGCTAAATTTCCTTGTAGTGGCGATGTCCAAAACTGACTTGTCCAAATTGCGCCAAAAGCATAGATTTCATGGAACATTATTATTAGATTTCTTTTCTCTTCTGCTTTTCGCCATTGTTCTAGAGCTTCTACCAACCAGACTGGACAGCCTCGCTTTGCATAACCATAACCAACATAATGTAAAAATACTTTTGAGTTAGACTGATTTGGTAGTAATTCCAATAAAGCATTCTTGGATCGCTTTGAAACTTGTTTAACCGTAAAACCATCTAGACAAGCTTCCCCAGGCCAATTAGGCTCTCCAACTACAAATTCGGTTTCTAAACCAAAGTTCTGACGCAATTTCTTAGCTAAAATCAGCCCATAGTCTCCCAAGCCATTAATAGAGGGAGGTAGAAGTGGAACAATTGTGGTAATCCGGTCTAAATCGCTCATATTTGTCTTTTTTCCCTAATCTACTGAACCCGATTTAAAATATCCTTGATCAAATCTGTTAGTTGAATGACTTGTTGCTCTTGCGCAAAATCTTATAGCTGAATTGGTAAGGAATTTTGAAAACCCATCTAAGACACAAACAAGCAATACCTCCGGCCAATCCACTCCTTTCCATAACAATCAGTCCAGGTTTGGTCTGTAATTCTTGTTGAATGATGTTAATAAAGCTTTTGAGTTTACCAGCTCGATCAAAGGGAACAACCTGAACACTAAAGCTTTGTAAAAGTTTTAAAATTCGAGCCTCCTCATTGGATTGGTAGCAAAGACCAGTATTTGGGAATTGTTCATTTAGATTTCTTGATGCTACTGAATTTATATTAATATATTGTTGAAGCTTAACAACAATCATCCTACATCTTAAAATGACGATCGACTTAGAACCGATTGGTGACCAGATCAAACAGGCATAAAATATTAAACGTTAATTTAGTACAAGTGAATGATTATGTTTGTAGAAATAGATTATTGGAGCACACATTATGACAGAGATACAAAGAGCAACCATTCTAGTTACAGGAGGTGCCGGCTATATCGGAACCCATGCCGTACAAGTTTTACAAGCCAGAGGCTATGATATTATTGTCTTAGACAATTTAGTATACGGTCATAAAGAACTAGTTGAACAAGTCTTACAAGCCAAATTAATTGTAGGAAATGTTGGAGATCGTATCCTGTTAGATAATATCTTTAATAACCATCGCATTACTGCTGTTATGCACTTTGCCGCCTATGCCTATGTTGGTGAGTCTGTCGCAGACCCAGCCAAGTATTATCATAATAACGTTGTCGGAACTTTAACCCTATTAGAAGCTATGCTGGCAGCCTCGGTCAAGAATATCGTCTTCTCCTCAACCTGTGCGACTTATGGGGTCCCTCAAAGTCTTCCTATTACTGAAGAGCAACCTCAACATCCTATTAACCCTTACGGACACAGTAAGTTGATGGTAGAAAATATCTTAAAAGATTTCAACCTGGCATATGGGTTAGGCTCTATCATTTTTCGCTATTTTAATGCCGCTGGTGCAGATCCTTTGGGGAAATTGGGAGAAGACCATAACCCAGAAACCCACCTCATTCCTTTAGTGTTGCAGACAGCTTTAGGAAAGCGAGAGTTTATTAATATTTTTGGGACAGATTATCCCACTGCTGATGGGACTTGTATTCGAGACTATATCCATGTCGTAGATTTGGCACAGGCTCATGTCTTGGGATTAGAATATTTATTGAGTGGAAGTAAAACCGAAATTTTCAATCTGGGTAATGGCAAAGGCTTTTCGGTTCAAGAAGTAATTGAGACTGCAGGGCAAGTGACAGGAAAGTTAATTAAAGCTATCATTTGTGATCGACGTGCGGGTGATCCACCTATACTGGTTGGGAGTAGTGAAAAAGCCAGAAAATTATTGGGTTGGCAGCCCCAATATCCAGATTTAAACGCTATCATAAGTCACGCTTGGAATTGGCATCAATCTCGTCATGGAACAATCGGGGATAAGCAACATGAGTAATAGATTAGCCATCAATAACCTGCCTCAAATACGCCTTGCTGTTATCCGTGATTACCCAGACTATCCCAATTATTTGAAACAAAGGATAGGAGTTTGTGCCCCACCTTTATACCAAACTCGGCATCAAACTATGTTAAATTAATAGGGACAAGGTTTAAGCAAATGCCTCAGTTGGCATTTATTTACTTAAAAAAATCTAATGGCTTGTTAAATTAAAAGTCATTTAGTCAGAATATTTGGTATTTAACTATGAATGAGAAGACAAACAAAATGATTGCAGAAGGTCACTACGAAAAGAAACAAATAAATTGTCACAATCCAATAATTGCCTGGAGTCATGGTAGTCGGTTCAAGACAACTACAGAGCTAGTAAAAAAATATTCTACCAAATCGACCAATCTGCTTGATTATGGTTGCGGAGACGGTACATTTTTGAAAATGGTTAATGACTTATTTCTAGAATCAATTGGTACAGATGTATCTAAAGTACAAATAAAAGACTGTCAACAAAGGTTGGCGGAGAAAAAGAACATCAAATTTTGTGTAAATGAGGAATTAGATGATAATAAATATAGTTCATATTTTGAGATAGCTGTTTGTATGGAAGTCTTAGAGCATTGTATCCCAGAACAAGCGGAGAAAGTAATCAATAACTTAAAAAGACTCGTAAAGCAAGATGGTGTAATCATTATCACTGTTCCTATTGAAATAGGGGCAAGTCTACTTATTAAGCAAATGAATAGGGCTTTTGCTGGTTGGTTACGACAGGGCGACTATGATAAAAGTTTTGAATCTTATTCAATGAGTGAGTTGTTCCAGATGATTTTTGCTACAGAATCATCCTCCATACTACGCCCTATTTACGGAGATGATTTTCCTTATCATGGACATAAAGGATTTAATTGGCGTGCTTTGCACCAAGAGTTAAGCAAAAAGTTTACAATCGAAAAAACGCTTTTCTCGCCGCTAGGATGGTTGGGAGGAATTGTCAGCAGCCAAGTATTTATCATTTGTCGTAATAGTAGATAATAAAAAGTAAAATTTTAAGCAGAGAGAATAAATAACAAATATAACAAGTTAAGCAAATTTTTAATGTAGAATAAAATTTGACTTAAATAGCAATTACATACCATTGTAAAGAATATTTAACATGGCTCAAATACGCCTTGCTGTTATCCGTGATTACCCAGAAGAAAACTGGCTTAGCATGGCTCTATGCGCTGAAATGCTACTGAAACACCTACAAACTGAACAGAATACATCTATTCAGGCGATAGGGGTTTGTCCAACATTTAACTGGCGCATAAAACATATTCCTTGGATTGGGAAAAAGAAGTTTGGTTATAATGCAGACCGCCTACTTAACCGATTTTGGCACTATCCCCATTATTTGAAACAAAAGGTAAAAGAATTTGATTTTTATCACATTACTGACCATAGCTACGCTCAATTAGCCCATGTTTTACCACCAGAAAGGACGGGTGTCTATTGTCACGATATTGATGCCTTTCGCTCTCTTGTGGAACCAGAGAAAGAACCTCGACCTGGTTGGTATAGGGCTATGTCTAGCCGAATTTTAAGCGGTTTACAGTCATCTGCTGTGGTCTTCTATTCAACCGCAGAAGTCAGAAGACAAATTGAGCATTACCAGTTAGTAGAACCATCTCGCTTAGTCCATGCTCCCTATGGAATTTCTCCAGAATTTAAGATGATGAGCGAGAATATCAGTATTAGTGACCAAAAAATTTTAGAACAAATAGGTGAAGTACCTTTTCTCCTCCATGTAGGCAGTTGTGTTCCCCGTAAGCGGATTGATATTCTCTTAGAGGTATTTGCTCAAGCACAAGCTATTTACCCAGAGTTGCTTCTAGTTAAAGTCGGTGGAGAATGGTCAGACAGTCAACAACAACAAATTAGTCAGTTGAAGATCAGCAAGTCGCTTATTCATTTAAAGGGTTTGGATCGCTCAACTATCGCAGTCCTTTATCAAAAAGCTTCAGCAGTTTTGCTAACAAGTGAAGCAGAGGGCTTTGGGTTACCTGTCATTGAAGCGTTAGCTTGTGGAGCAATAGTAATTGCTAGCGATATACCAGTTCTCAATGAAGTGGGTGGAGACGGAGTAATATATTGTCCAACTGGAGATATATCAGCTTGGGTAGAGAAGGTAACACAAGTATTATCAAACTCAAATAGTGCTCCTGAGCTTAATTTGCGTCTGAGTCAAGCCCAGAAATATTCTTGGTCTAATCATGCCCAAATTATTGCAGAATCTTATTTAAAATTAGCTGGTATGTGATCAGATATCTCTGTTGTTTGGCATATTCACTAACCTTAAAATTATGAAAATACTATACCTTAATCCTGCTGCAAATCTTGGGGGTGGAGAAAGAAGCCTTCTAGATATGATTAGGACAATTCGTCAAACAGCCCCAGAAGTAGAACTACATTTGCTTGTTACAGATGATGGACCATTAATTGAGCAAGCAAGAGAGTTAGGTATAAAGGTAGATTTACTTCCTTTACCTAGAGAGTTAGCAGAACTTGGAGATAGTGGATTTAGCTTCAAGAAAGCTCCTCTAAAAACAATTTCTTTTTTATTGCGCTCTTTTCAATCTTTAGTTGCCCTTTGGAACTATACGCAGCAACTAAGGAACACAATAGAATTAATTAAGCCAAATGTGATCCACTCGAACGGATTCAAAACACACCTGTTGGTTAGCTTTATTAATCCAGATATCCCCATAATTTGGCACATTCGAGATTTTGTTAGTTCACGGCAGATTGTCAGTCGTCTCTTGCAATTGGCATCTTCTAGAGTAACAATGGCAATCGCCAATTCCCAGGCAGTTAGTAGGGATCTACAAAAAGTACTTCCTAAACGACCAGTAAAAGTGGTTTACAATGCCATCGATACCGATTATTTTTTTCCTGTAGACCGACTAGCTGCTTCTTCTGGTCAAGGAGGTGACAATGGTTTACTTCTAGATGATCTAGCAAGTTTACCTCCTGCTCCAATGGGAACTTTAAGAATTGGGTTAATAGCGACCTTTGCTCGATGGAAGGGACAGGCTGTTTTTTTAGAAGCAGCATCCCAGATTCTCAAAACACATCCTGACTTAAAACTACGTTTTTACATTGTTGGTGGAGCAATTTATCAAACTAAAGATTCACAATTTTCTCTATCAGAATTGCAGTCTATATCTAAATCGTTAGGTATTGGCGACTTGGTCGGATTTACTGGATTTCAAGAAAATACAGCAGACATCTATAGAGCATTAGACATAGTAGTTCATGCTAGTACTCAACCAGAACCATTCGGACGTACTATTGTAGAAGCAATGGCTTGTGGTAAACCTGTGATAGTTTCCCAAGCAGGTGGTGCTGCTGAATTATTTACCCATAACTATGATGCGGTTGGTGTCCCACCCGGAGAACCTTTTGCTTTAGCTGCAGCTATTTTGGATTTACTCAACAATCCAGAAAAACGTAGAGTTATCTCAGAAAGAGCAAGGCAGACAGCTATAGATCGTTTCAATCAAGAACGTTTAGGTGAGCAACTTATGGAAGTATACAATCAGGTCTTAGATAGCCAGTAAAATTCTAGCCGGACCCTCATCTAACGGCCAAGTTTGGCATAATAACCATCCTTACATTTTAAACCTCAACTACTTACTCTTACTTTTAGTTGAGTAGTTGTAATTGTAATAATAATATTGCCCATAAGCATTAGTGCCATTCATCACTACACCTAAAACATTTTGAGCAGCTTTCTCCAACATTTCCTTAGCCAGAGTAATACTACTGGTCTGAGAAACTCCCGGTCGCACTACAAAGACAATGCCATTGACCAGTTTGCCTAGAATGGTTGCATCTGCAGCTACTGTTAGAGGTGGCGTATCTATAATCACAAAGTCATATTTTTGCGCGACCTGTGCTACAAATATAGCCATTTGACTAGAGTTTAGCATAGCTCCCGGGTTGCTATTTGGTTTACCAGCCGTTACAATTTCTAAGTTTGGTTCAACTTCATGGACAATCTGTTCTAAATCTAGCTGATTTTGGAGAAAGTCGCTTAAACCTATTTCATTGGGAATTTGCCAGATTTTCTGTTGACTAGGACTACGCAAATCCGCATCAACTAGTAATACCCTACTACCTAAGTGGGAGATGGAGAAGGCTAAATTAGCGGCGACTGTTGATTTTCCCTCTCCTGGTACAGCACTTGACACCACAACTACTTTGATTGATTGTTCTGAATTAAAAACTCTTAAATTAGTTTCCATCATCCGAAAAGCTTCACTGATCGGAGAATCAGGTTGGTTTTTAACTATTACTTCTGGGATCACACTTTCACTGGGAAAAGGTGGAATATAGCCCAATAAATTATAGCCTAATAAGGCTTGGGCAGATTCAGGAGTTTTAATAGTATTGTCTAATCGTTCTAAAATGAAGGCAGTTCCTGCAGCCAAGACAAGACCACCAAATATTCCCTGGATTAAAGTAATATTACGACGGTTCTTAAGTGATTCATCGGGAATTGAGGCAGGTGCAATAATCCTAGCATCGCTTATTTGCAAGTTTTCTGCAACTTGAAGTTCCTGATACCTCGCTAAAAGGCTTTGATAACTCGTTCCGGTCGCTGTTATTTCCCTGTCTATTTGACGCTGCTGCAATTCAAGTTTTGGCAGTGCATTAGCTCTTTCTTTGTAGAATTGAATAGCTTCCTTTAAAGATTTCAGTCTTAACTGTAAACTAAATAGTTCTGCTTGAGAGTTAGCATATTTACCTAGTAGTTGTTCTTGTAGGCCTCCATCTTTAAGCTGGACAATTTCTTCAGGTTTCGTCTTTTGATTCAAACGCCCCGCTTGACCGACAAAACTTTGTTTTACTCTTTGTTTCAATTCTTGTTTAAGAATTGCCTCTTCTCCCTTAAGATCAATGATCCTTGGATGTTCGTCGGTTAATTGCAGACCTAAAATCCTAATCTTTTCTTGGACCTCTTGTAACTTGGCCAGAGCCGATTTTATGGCTGGAGATTCACTAACAAAGTTCGACATTGTAGCATCAAATGAAGTCACACCAAACAGTTTCTGAATCGATTGTATCCGTCCTTTAAAGGAAGATAGCTCAGATCTTGTTTGGTCGGCTTCTTTTTGTAGAGAATTGATAATTTCCACTATGGACGTTGATTCAGCTTTAAGATCTAAAGCTCCATTTTCTTGTTTAAAATATTGCAGTTTACGCTCAGCCTTTTGTAGTTCTGCTTTGGTCGGTGGTAACTGTTGGGCAATAAACTCCCTAGCAGACTTGGTTTGAGCACGGTTGGCCTTAATATCATTTTGTATATAAGTCTTCATTAGGGTGTTAACAATCGAGGCAGCTTCTTCAGGATCTGGACTTGTATAATATATTTCCAGGATGTCTGTACCTTCGAGGATTTTTACGTTCAGTCCTGTTAAAAGGTTTTTAGGTTTAATATTGAGGTTAAGGGCATTTATCGTGTTTTCAACTAAGGGCAGAGACCGCAAAATAGCTGCTTCTGTTTCTATACGTTTATCATTGCCTCCAATCTCCTTGGAAGCTTCCACTCCTGTTAAAGAGGATGCAGAATTCTTTTTCAATGACATTTGTCCAGTTGCTTGATAGAGGGGGGTTTCAGTTATCATTTTAACTATACTCAATGCTAAAACGGCTAGAAAAACTACAGAGCAAGGTAGCCAGCGTCGCTTGAGTATAGACAAGTATTGTAAATATTCTTCCATCTTCTTTTCTAAGTAGTTCCTTGAAGTCTAGCTGAGCCAAAACTGTTTTTTACGGATTTGCACACAAAGATAGCTTTTCTTATCGACGTTATTCAGTTTTAACATGATAATCGCTTAATTTCATCTTAAAAACCGCCCGGATGCACTCACTAAAGTTGTGTCTACTATCAAGTGTCCTATCATATCATAAGTAAGGAAGTTTTATAGTTACCTTCGATCAACGACGAGCTAAAGATGAAGTCATACTAGCTTAAATTGGGGCAAGGGGTCGTAAAGGAATGTACAAAATTATTGCAGTATTTTACAACTTATCAGAGAGACTGAAGGCTCTTAAAATGGCTCAATCTTGTGGTGCTTTAAAAGTATTATTAAGCATTGGGTCAGATTGATTAGTTGCTTGCGTCAATAATAAGGCAAACCATTGGTCATTATCTGTCCAGACAGTATGAGATTTTAATCCCTGTTTTTGTAAATAGTCTTGTAGATATTGAAGAGAAAATTTGCGAGAGATTTCTGTCTGAATGGTTTCACCTGCAGCTAAAGTAATAGTTAGATCGAGTTTTTCCAATCTTACCTCTTGTTGCCCAAGAGAAACTAGGTGCATTTCAATCTGAGACTGTTCTGGGTTGAAAAAAGCTTGATGCTTAAAATTAGTTAGATTAAAGTTTCCCGCAAAGCGCCAATTAAGATGTTGCAGAATATTCAAATTAAAAGCGGCTGTAATCCCTTGTGCATCGTTGTAAGCAGCTTCTAGAATAGGCATAGGTTTCTGCAAGTCCACTCCTAAGAGAAAGTAATCACCTGGTTTAAGAACAGTCATCACTTGATTAAAGAAATAATCACACTCTTTTGGGTCAAAGTTACCTAAAGTACTGCCCAAGAAACAGACTAGACGACTATCTAGGTTATTATCCGGTAGATTTTTTAAGGCTAAATAGTAATTACCGACTAAACCATGTACTTCTAAAAATGGATAGTTTAATAATAAACTTTGAGCGCTTTCAGTTAAAATATTTGTACTTACATCAACAGGAACATAAGCAAGAGAGTATCCTGCCTTCTGGTAAGCCTCAATAATGAGACGAGTTTTGGTTGAACTACCACTACCTAGTTCAATTAATTGACAGTTCCCTGTAATTTGAGCTAATTTAGGAGCAGAGGTCTGTAAAATACTGGTTTCAGTGCGGGTAGGATAATACTCAGGTAGTCCACAAATCTCCTCAAAAAGTTGAGATCCCAGACGGTCATAGAGATAGTGAGGAGGTATCGTCTTTTGTTGAAGGGTTAATCCCTGAATAACATCTTGTCCCTGGTCAATTGGGGCTACTTTTGAGGGATCAACAAGATAATCAATTATCGGTTGTCTGATTGAGGAAATAGGGGCCATTTTTGGTTATTTTAGGTTATCTCAGTAGACTATAACAAACTTATAATATAATGCTCATACTGAAGTTAATTTTTTAAAATCACTTTTTGTTATGCAATCTTATATAAAAGTTGTCAAACCTTTCGGGATTTTGGATGGAACACAGGCTAATGAATTTCGCCAAGAGGTTGCTCTTTTACTTGAGAGTAATCACAAAGTTATTTTAATTGATTTTAGAGAAGTAACTTTTATGGATAGTTCTGGACTTGGAGCTTTAGTTCTCTGCTTAAAAACAGTGCGTTCAGCAGGTGGAAAAATCTTTATTTGTTCTGTAAATGATCAGATTAGAATGTTACTTGAACTAACTAGTATGGATAGGGTTTTTGAAATATTTTCTTCTAGGGAAGAACTAGAACAAAAAATCATGAGTGAGTCTATTTAAGCTTCCCCAATTAAAAAAGAAGGCAAGTCAATACTTTTATAAGGTTTACTATTACTAGTAAGGTGTGGATTAAGATTATTATTCAGTGCTGCTTTATACTGTAACGTAGAACGTTGTTGTCTATAGAGACGATTTTCTAATTCTTTAAGCTGTTTTTGCATGATTACTAGTTCTTGGTTTTTACTTTGATGAATTTCTTCTAGTTGGGTGATTCTATTTTGACTAGCTGTTAATTGTTCTGTCAAAATAATAATTTTTTCTCGTTGTTCTTGAAGAAGATCATTACTCTCTACATACTCCTTTTGCGCCAGTGTCTCTTCTAAATAAACGGTTGCTTTGACTAGTTCTTGGTTTTGTTGACGCAGTTGATTAGCTATCATAAACCAATCTGTTTCTAAGAGATCTTGTTCGGAAGATAACTCTGAAGCTTCCCAATTAGGTCTAGACTGTTCTGATTGACTCATAATCTTTAAAATTAGATACTTAAACAAAACAAGACTATCTCTATAATTTAAAAGTTTCTTACCTACTGACAAATTTTTAAAAGTAGTTCACGGTGTAGGAGAGACCTATCTAAAAAGGACTGTCTTTGTACTATGCTCAAGGCTTCTTGATTAGCATAGTGTTGCAACCAAACTGTACTTATTTCCTGAGAAGACTGAGGCATTTCTGGCAGTTTCCAACCCGGAATGTTCGCTTGCTGCATCAGTTGATCTACTTTGGGATCATAGCTTAGAGCAAAGCAGCGAGAGCCTTCAGCAGCAGCCATAATCAAACTATGGTAACGCATCCCAATGACCATTTCTACCCCCCTAAAGAGTCCCTTGAGTAAGCTAGGATCATCTAGTTGAATGATTTGATAAGGAACAGTCAGTTGATTAGCTAGGCTTTGAGCGATAATTAAGTCTTGTGAAGCTTGAAAGGGAACTAAAAGGAGAGAAGTTTCACTGGCTTTAGTAAAGGAATTCAAAGCACCTGCTATCTGTGTGAGGCGTTCTGGGGTTAGATCTTGATGTGGACGTAAATTAACAGCTACTCTAGGTGCTTTTAAATTAGAGAGGTTCTGGACTGGGTTACTTTGCAGGGACCAAACTGGATCAGGTGCGGTGAGAGAAGATATTTCCCAGTTTGCTAAAAGTTCTGCAGAACCTGCATCTCTGACACTGATCCCTGAACAGTTTTTGAGAACTTGTTGGGTTATCTGACGGGTTAGAGGGTTATTTAGAGGACCTATTCCTTGGGCCCAAGCAATGGTAGAGAGTCCTAATTGCTGACTAAGAGCCATTAGTCCGGCATAATAGAAAGGACTAGCAAGACTGGTGACATCCTGCATTAAACTTCCTCCCCCCCAAATGAACACTTGTGCTCCTTTTAAAGCCCGGAGAATGTCTTGAGGAGAACGACTATGATAACTTTCTACCTGATAACGGTTACTTGTCTGTTTAGGGTTCCCAGATAGAACTATAGGCGTTACTTGTGGTGGTAACATTTGCAACAAGGACATTAAGAGGGCTTCATCCCCTCCATTTCCCCTTCCATAATAGCCACAGATAACCGCTCTCATTCCCTTAAAGATACCGATTGACTAAATCTTTCAAGCTAGAGTTATAACCATTTCCCACTGCATGAAACCGCCATTCGTTATCTTTTTTATAGAGCCTTCCAAATTCCACACAGGTTTCACTAGAAAAAGCTTCTTTTAGTTCATACTTGAGTATTTCTTGTCTGGTTAACTTGTTATAAATTCTCACAAAAGAGTTTTGTACCATACCAAAGTTCTGTTTTCTTTTATCTGCATCATAGATATTCACAACTATTAACAATTCAGCAATAGCAGTATCTAGAAGATGTAAATTAATTTCAACAGTTTCATCATCGCCTTCGCCTTTTCCTGTCAAATTATCTCCCTGATGTTGAATGAACCCGTCTGGTGATTTTAAATTGCCATAGTAGATGATGTGTTTGGGGCTAAGAATTTTACCGTTACTTCCTAGTAATAATATAGAACTATCTAAATCAAAAGAATTTGAGCCTCTTGTACTTGTATCCCATCCCAAACCGATGCAAGCTTCCTTTAAAGAAGGTGCTTCTTTTGTTAGATTGATCCTTTCTCCTTTACTGAGATTAATTGCCATATTTTGCTATTCCTGTTTAAATATATTGATCAACAAACCCTTGTAGTCCTGAATTGTAGCCATTCCCAACTGCTTGAAATCTCCATTGATTGTCTTTTAGATATAGTCTCCCGAATTCAACTGCTGTTTCCTTGAAAAAGGTTTCTTCTAACTTATATTTAGTAACTTCTTGCGTTGTTTGTTCGTTATAAATTCTGATGTAAGCATTGCTAACTTCTTTAAAATTTTGCTCTCTTTTTTTAGCTTTATGAATTGTCACAATGAAGACTAACTCCTGCAGAGAATAATCAACTTTATTCAAGTTAATTCTCACAGTTTTCTGATCACCATCAATCTGCCCAATTATGCTATCTCCTGAGTAGATTGTTGAACCATCTGGAGATTGAAGATTTTCCGAGAAGACCAAATGCTTGGCACTGGGAATTTTGCCCTTAGATCCTAGTATAAACACATAGAGATCAAGTTTAAAATCTGAGGCTACATTTTTTTTATTGAGATCCCATCCCAGACCAATACCAAGCTGTTTTGAACCGGGCGATTCCTTAGTAAGGTTTATGCGTTCTCCTTTATTCAGGTTAATTGTCATATTTTGCTAATCCTTTAGACATACTTATCGACAAAAGACTGTAAACCTGAATTATACCCACTGCCGACAGCTTGAAATCTCCATTCGTTGTCTTTTTTATAGAGTCTTCCGAATTCAATTGCTGTTTCTCTAGAGAAGTCTTCTTCTAGTTCATATTTAGCTATTTCCTGACCATTTTCTTGGTTATATATTCTGATATAAGAATTTCTGACCTGACCAAAATTTTGTCTTCTTTGTTCGGCTTCGTGAATAGTCACAATAAAAACCATTTCTTGAACGGAAGCATCAACTTTATTCAAATCAACTTGGATAGTTTCATCATCTCCATCTCCTTCTCCACTTAAGTTATCTCCTAAGTAAGTAGTTGAATTATCTGGAGAGGTTAGATTATTGTAAAAAACCAAGTATTTTTCACTAGGTATTTTACTATTAGCGTTGAGCATAAAAACAGAAGCATCTAAGTCAAAGGCTGCACCTGTATCTGTTGTATTAGTGTCCCAGCCTAGACCGATACTGGCCTGTTTGAGTGAAGGGGATTCTTTAGATAGATTGATCCGGCTACCTTTAGTTAAGCTGATACTCATATTTACCTCGAAAATATACTTTTACTTCTAATCCTCAATAGAACTATATCAGATTTGAGTGCTAAAATAAACGGAGAAGAAGAGATTTGAACTCTTGAAGGGTTTCCCCTTAGCGGTTTTCGAGACCGCCGCAATCAACCACTCTGCCACTTCTCCCCAAGGTGTCAAGGTTTATTATAGCCTAGGTCAAACACCTAAAGAGAAGCTAAGAAGACTGATTTAAGTTAAAGGTAGTAACCAGAAGTCATAATAGAAGATTAACAACTTAATTCCACACCATGTTTGATGCCTTAACTGAACGCTTAGAAGATGCTTGGAAAAAGCTACGCGGTCAAGATAAAATTTCCCAAGCTAATATACAAGAAGTATTAACAGAGGTTCGTCGTGCCCTTTTAGCGGCCGATGTGAACCTACAAGTAGTAAAAAACTTTGTTGCACAGGTTGAAGAGAAGGCGGTAGGGAGTGAAGTAATTAGCGGGGTTAACCCAGGGCAACAGTTTGTCAAGATAGTCTATGATGAGCTAGTGCGGGTAATGGGAGAAAGTAACACCCCTTTAAATCAAGCTCAGAAAGCCCCTACAGTCATTCTGATGGCAGGGTTACAAGGGACAGGCAAAACCACCGCCACAGCTAAACTAGCCCTCTATTTACGCAAACAAAACCGCACCTGTTTGATGGTCGCAACCGATGTCTATCGTCCTGCAGCTATTGATCAGTTAGTAACTCTAGGAGAACAGATAGATGTTCCGGTTTTTCAATTAGGTACGGAGGCTAAACCTGTTGAAATTGCCCGTAGTGGAGTAGAAAAGGCTAGAGAATTAGGGGTTGATACTGTCATCATTGATACGGCTGGACGATTACAAATCGATTCAGAAATGATGGCTGA
>CASBQB010000102.1 GCA_949127655.1 Chroococcales cyanobacterium PMM_0086
GACCCTCAGACAATTCGTTACTATCAAAAGCTCACAGATGACTTAGTAGAATTATGGCATCGTGGACATCGTAATGAGGAAATTCGCCTCTATATAGATGGCTACATAAGCTGTTTGCGTCAAGTCAATCTTTTGGAAGTTTATCAGGTGCATCGCTTAGAAGAAGAGGCCTTTCGTTTCCTCAGAGACCCCTCAAACTTTGAGTACGCAATGCCCCAAACCCAAACAGAACTAGACTATGATTACCGCTAAAAACAGAGTAGGGATATCCTCATCTGTCAAGCTAGCCTGACTCTAATCTAAAATATATATAGAAAGCAATCTACCAGATAGAAAGGTACAGTATGTTTTTTGATCCTCTATATTTTGTTTTCGCTCTTCCTGCCCTTCTCTTAGGAATGTGGGCACAATTTAAAGTATCTTCAGCTTTCAATAAATACTCTCAAATTGAGACTAGGACAGGCATAACAGGGGCCCAGGCAGCCCGTCAAATCTTGGATTTTAATGGACTGCAAAATGTCCAGGTAGAACGGGTAGACGGCTTTTTAAGCGACCACTACGACCCTACTCAACGAGTCCTTCGCTTAAGTTCTGCAGTCTTCGATCAACCCAGTCTCTCAGCTGTCGGAGTGGCCGCACATGAAGCGGGACACGCCTTACAACACCAACAAAACTACGCTCCCCTACAGTTCCGTTCAGCGATAGTACCAGCAGTACAGGTTGGTAGCTCCCTTGGACCAATCATTTTTATGGTCGGTCTATTGATGACCCGTTTTGTGGGAACATCTTTGGCCTGGATCGGGATCATTCTCTTCGGTCTCTCAGCTATTTTTGCCTTAGTTACGCTACCAGTAGAATTTGATGCCAGCAGTAGAGCAAAAAAACTACTATTGAGTACAGGTATAGTAGATAGTTCTGAGGTACGAGGAGCAACAGCAGTCTTAGATGCAGCAGCTTTGACCTATGTAGCAGCAGCTATACAAGCAATTTTCACTCTACTTTACTATGTATTTATCCTAGTAGGTCGTAGAAATTAAGCGTTCTAGTTTAAGAAAGATTCTTAACACATCACTCACTTGAAAGAGTAGATGTGTTCTTTTATTAGGTAAATTTTTAAAGAGGATAAGTATATGTTACAGCGTAAAGGTTTTGAAATAGAGATTTATACAGGAACCCCCCAAGGTAAAATTATCGGCTTATCAGATCTCATTACCAGAGATTTAGAAAACTTTGTCACAGAACCAGATAGTCGCAATGTGGAGTATATTACCCTCCCACTTAAGTCATATGAAGACCTACTCTGTGCTTTAGTCAAACCTAGACAAACATTGAGAAAGTACCTACAAAGGTTGGGCGACTATACCCTAATTCCAGGCAGTACCCTGTCTTTGGGCGATAGTAGTCATTTTTATCGTTCTGATCCCCAAAGCGCCTATCATAGCTATATTGAGAACACCTATGGAACTAAAGTTGTTACAGCTAGTGTTCATATCAACATAGAAGTTATAGATCCTGAATTACTCATGCAGGCCTGTCGTTTGATCAGGGTAGAAGCACCTCTTTATCTAGCTTTAACTGCCGCCTCACCTTTTTTAGATGACGCAGTGACAGGTTATCATTCTACACGGTGGCAGATGTTCCCCAAAACGCCCGAGCAAGTCCCTCTGTTTATGAATCATGCTCATTTCATTCATTGGACAAAAGAACAACTTGAGTTAGGGACAATGCAAAATATCCGTCATCTCTGGTCTTCCGTGCGACCTAATGGACCAGATCGCCCTTATGATCTTAATCGCCTAGAATTGAGAATCTGTGATTTAGTCATAGATCCCATCTCTCTACTAGCAGTGACCGCTCTTTTAGAAGCTCGTTTAGTACAGATGTTTGAAAATCCTTCACTTGATCCTCTCATTATGAGTGAATTCTCACCGAGAGAGTTATTAAAAATCACCGATGAGAATGAAAAATTAGTCTCTGCTAATAGTCTAGACGCTAGTTTGATTCATTGGGAAAATGGACGGACAGTTAAAGCTAAAGACTGGATAGACGAAATATACCAAGAGGTTTGGCCGACTGCTAAAGAGAGGGGTTTTGCTTGTTTTCTCTCCCCATTGCAAAAGATTTTAACCCAAGGAAATCAGGCGCAACAGTGGTTAAAACTCTATAACTCAGGTATCAGCATCACAGAGATTATTTCTCAAGGGATCAAAGAGCTTCAGCAACAAGAGACCGATTTAGTAGATTTGCTCTGTACATCTGCCCTAGTTGGTTGTACAGACTGATAAAAAAAAGTTATCATACAAGATAAACAAATCCAGTTATATATAACTTATGACACTCAGGGTAGTTTTAGTCCATCCACAAATTCCACCCAACACGGGCAATATTGCTAGAACTTGTGCAGCAACAGGAACCCAACTTCATTTAGTGGCTCCTTTAGGCTTTGAACTCAGTGATCGCTATCTCAAAAGAGCAGGCCTAGACTACTGGCCTTCTGTAGATTTACACTATCACCAAGATACCGAAGCCTTTATCACCTATTATCAGCGAGTGGGCGGTCGTTTACTGGGTTTTACGGTCAGGGGTGAGCGCAATTATCTTGACCATAACTACCAAGAGGGAGATTGGCTACTCTTTGGAAGCGAAACAGATGGCTTACCTGCCTCAATATTAGAGCTTTGTCAGAGCACTGTTTTTATTCCTATAGACAAAACCATAGTACGCAGCCTGAATCTTTCTGTCAGCGCTGCAGTTGCCCTCTTTGAAGCTAGACGACAACTGAACTACTAAAAATATTTTATATAAGAAATATTAATAGATATATTTTTATATTTGTTAATATTTTCATTAGTTAAACTTATATTATTTTAGGACTGAGAAGGTCTTTTGTAGAAGAGAGAAAAAGACAGGGAATTGAGTCTCACTAAGTAATTAAGGAACCTTGGTAATCAGAGGATCGTCTCGGTGATCAGCAGAATAACAGTTAGAATTGTTACCTTTTTTAAAGAAATTAGAGTTTTCAGGCTGGGTTGTCTAAATGAGCAAATCAAGTTAATCTTCCTAATAACCGTGGGTATGTTAGCTAAAGAAGTAACAAGCACAATTATGTTCTGGAGACCAACCAACTCCAAGTAACCTTTTAATACTCAATTACACGTAAGGAGGTTCTTTTTGAAGAATATATATATACAAAAGACCAGAGCCGTTTCTCAATTCTTGACAGAAGAGCAGATTACACCGAGTTGCTCAATAGGTCGTTTAGCGGCGATAGTCGGACTAGTAGCTTTATCGATTGCTGCGGGATCTGCCCACGAAGCAATAGCCGCAGAAAAAGATCAGGCTAATCCATCACCTACTATCTCAGAAAAGAACTCATCAGGGAACAAAGTAGTGGCCAGTTCTTTAACTGTCCCTTTAGAATCTACAGAGACAGAACCTAAACCTGTTTTACAAGCAGAAAGAAAGGACATCATTGAAAATCAGATAACTCCATCTACATCTCTTAAAACTTCTCTAGAAAATCTTCAACAAACAAGACAAAGCCTGCAAAGTAGCTTAAAAGCACTCAAACAAGAAGAATCTAAGCTCAAAGTAGACTTAGCAGCAGGACCAATTAAAGTTTCAGATGCAACTCAAGCACCGACAACGACAACCCAAATTGCTCTATCTTCAGAAACTTCTAACCAAAACAACATTAATACAACAACTTCCCCCACCAGTGAGGGAAATACATCACTAAAAACTGCAATAGTTATCCCGGTACCATCACCGGAAGTACAAGAGCCGGAAACAGAAAACCAAAATCCACCTCAAGTAATACCCAATGAGGTCAAGTCCCCTACTCTAGTTAAATCAACCGATTTAGAAGTTCCTTTGGTTGTGTCCCCCCAAGAAAAGGAAGATTTCAACAAAACCACGATTGAAGTAACCAACTCACAATCAGAGAACCTACCTCAAATCTACAAAGTTCAGCAAGGAGACACACTCAATAAAATCGCTTCCCGTTATGGTGTAAGTGTAAGTCAGTTAATGAAACTGAATCGAATGACCAACCCCAATCTAGTCAAACTCAATCAAGAGTTAGTCATTCCCACAACAACCCCAACTCCTGAACCTCAATCAACCATTCCCGTGGTAGCATCTAATCGCTCATCAAATCTTGAGGCGAAAATTTCTAATATTTATGCTTCAAAACTGAAATCTCAGGTAGTTAACCTTCGACAAACAGGTCAATCTATCCCTGTAGAACTAGAGTCCAGACAAGCTCAATCTAACTACCCCAATGAAGAAAAATTACCTAAACCTAGTCTAGTAGGAACAGCTTCTTTGGAACCAACAATGGATTCAGGCAGCGTGCAAATTCCAGTAGATGAACCCTCTGAATCTCCGTGGATCAATAATCCAGGAACTCCTCTACAAAATCTACCTCCCTTTACTGGCTATATGTGGCCCACAAAAGGCGTAATTACCTCTGGATACGGTCGTCGCTGGGGCAGAATGCACAAAGGTATTGATATTGCCTCCTCTGTAGGTACTCCAGTAGTCGCAGCAGCTACAGGTGAGGTCATCTCCGCAGGCTGGAATTCAGGCGGTTATGGTAACTTGGTAGTCATTAGACACGCTAATGGAAGTATCACCTATTACGGTCATAATAGCCGTGTTCTAGTGCGTACTGGTCAATTAGTCCAAAAAGGTGAACAAGTATCTGCTATGGGTAGCACTGGTCGCAGTACAGGACCACATCTACACTTTGAAGTACGTCCTGATGGTCTTTGGGCAGTTAACCCTATTGCTTTTTTACCGAATAGTCGTTAAAAAGACTGCTATATCTCAAAATAGACTCTACATCAAACAGTAATTCTCTCTGGAGGGAGTTACTGTTATTTTTTTGACAACTGATTCTCTAGATCTAATAATAGTCCAGTATTAAATCAGACAAATTGCTTTAGAATATCTAGATAAATATTTAAATCTAGAAATGACCTTAGTATTAAAAGTTGGCGAAAAAGAATACAATACAGAAGACATAATATCTCTACTAAATAAGTATAGACTTATACCTCAAATAGCTAGAGAAATTATCATCGATCAAGCAGTAGCAAAAATAGAAGTGACCGAAGACCAACTAAAACAGTCTCGCCTCCAATTCTATCAAACTCATCAAATTGCCAACCCGGAACAGCTTACAGGCTGGCTAAAACAACAGAAAATGACTACAGAACAATTAGAACATTTGTTGCTTCGAGATCTCCAAATAGAGCGTTATAAGCAGCAAACCTGGGCAAATCAAGTAGAATCATATTTTTTGCAGTATAAAGAGAAATACGATAGAATTGTCTACTCATTGATTCGTGTCAAAGATATCGGACTAGCTAAAGAACTCTATTTCCGCATTGCCGAAGAAGAAAACACCTTCGCTGAACTAGCTAAAGATTACTCCCAAGGCGGAGAATCAGGAACAGGGGGACTAATTGGACCAGTAGAACTAACTACACCTCATCCAAATATTGCCCAAATACTCCGTCATTCTCAAGAAGGACAACTCTGGCCACCTATTACGGTAGGAGATTGGATAGTAATTGTACGCTTAGAACAGTACATATCTGCTCAACTAGATGATGCGACTCGCTCAAGACTTCTCAACGAACTCTTCCAAAATTGGTTAATTGAGGAGAGCAATAAAGTTGTTAATTATTTAACTCCACTCAAACAAGAATTATGAGTTATACTATACCTAATCGAGCCGAATTTTTAGCATCCATAGAACTTTTTAAGCAACTTCCAGCCGAAGAGATCCAAGAGCTTTCCGAAAGAATGCAGGACTGGCGTTATCGCGTTGGAGATGAAATACTTCGCAAAGATAAACTATCTAATAATTTATTTCTAGTCTATCAGGGACAAGTGCGGTTACTCGGTTTTGACTCTACTAACCAAATGCCAGTTACCCTGGATCTAGTTGAATCAGGGACTATATTAGGTCTTGTCAATTATCTTAGAGGAAAGTCCTCTGAGACCGCAATTGCTTCTAATGAAAACGTAGTCTGTCTATCTATAACTGAAAAAGACTTTCATAGTCTAATAGCAAAATATCCTCAACTACAAGAAAGCCTACAAGCAAAGACTTTCCCTGGTGAAATATATGAAGTACTTCTTAAATACTACCAAGATCAAGCTAGAAGTCATCCCAATCTCAAACAACTAGTCAAAAGTTTGAGCACTGATGTACGAATATCTCCAACCCCTCTAGATGGAGATCCTGAAAGAATCTGGTTAGAAAGTCAAGCTAAAAGATGGTTAGGATTACCCAAAAAAGCACTCACCATCGAAGAAAAAGAAACTCGTGCAGTACCAGTAGAAATAGTCGATCCATTTGATCCAAGTGAAATTCCCCGCTATGTAGAAGATAAACAAGAAGTTCCCCCAGAAGTTCCCTTACCTCACACGGATCTTCTTAACAAGAATAAACCAGACTATCCCTTTATTGCCGCCAAAACAACAGAAGAAGCAGGTCTAGCTATCTTTGCCATGCTTTGTCGTCACTTCAATATGCCCTTTAGAAAAGATGTCGTCAAAAGAGTGATCAAGGAAGCCCTACAAAGACAAGGCAGTCTCTCTCTTTCTTTCTCAGGTGCTGTAGCTGAACTAATGGGACTAAATGCCCAACTAATTACAATACCAGCTAGTCAAATAACTCAACTACAAGCCCCCTTGATCATCCGCTGGGATAATTCGCTTGCCCTGGTCTATGAGATTTCTGCCCGTCAAATAGTCGTTGCAGTTCCTGAAGTAGGACTTCTTAAACGTAGCGTAGAAAAATTCCTCGAAAGTTGGGGAACAGAAGGGGAAGTTCTACTAGTCCAAAAAAGTAAAACTACCCCCCAAAAAAGATTTGGACTTAGTTGGTTCTTGCCAGCTATTAAAAAACATAAGATAGTTTTAATAGAGGTCTTCATTGCCTCTTTCTTCGTACAAGTATTTGGGTTAGCTAATCCCTTGATGATTCAAGTAATCATTGATAAAGTAATCGTCCAAAATAGTACAGATACTTTACAGGTATTAGGGGTATTCCTGCTATTTATTTCAGTATTTGAAGCCATCTTAACAACCCTACGAACATACCTATTTGTCGATACAACTAACAGGATCGACATGAGTCTAGGCACAGATGTAATAGATCATCTGTTGCGTCTACCCTTGAGCTACTTTGAAAAAAGACCAGTAGGAGAAATTTCCACCAGGGTCAACGAATTAGAAAATATTCGTCAGTTTCTTACAGGAACAGCCTTGACTGTCGTACTAGATGCGATCTTCTCAGTTCTTTACATAGCGGTAATGCTCATCTATAGTGTTCCCCTAACAGTAGTATCATTGAGCATCATTCCAGTATTTGTCCTACTGACAGTAGTCGCATCCCCCCTGATCTATCGTCAACTACGCGAAAAGGCAGAACGCAACGCTGAAACGCAGTCCTATCTGGTTGAAGTGATGACAGGTATCCAAACAGTAAAAGCCCAAAATATAGAACTACGTTCCCGTTGGAAATGGCAAGAACGTTATGCCCGTTTTGTCACAGCAGGTTTTAATACAGTTATTACCTCAACAGTAGCAAGTTCAGCTAGTAGCTTCCTCAATAAACTATCTGCACTCCTAGTTCTCTGGATAGGGGCATTTATGGTTTTAAAAGGAGAATTAAGCTTAGGACAATTAATCGCCTTTAGAATCATTGCCAGTTATGTAACCTCACCTATACTACGACTAGCCCAAATATGGCAAAACTTCCAAGAAACAGCCCTATCATTAGAGCGTTTAGCTGATATTGTCGATAATCCTCAAGAAGGAGAAGAAGATCGTCACAATATTCCTATGCCTTTGATCAAAGGAGCAGTTAAATATGAAAATGTCTCTTTTCGTTTTAAAGCTGGAACTGCCTTGCAATTGAGTAATGTAAACTTACATCTACCTGAAGGGACTTTTACAGGGATAGTCGGTCAAAGTGGAGCAGGTAAAAGTACCCTAACTAAATTATTAGCTCGTCTTTATGAACCAGAAGCAGGACGGATCTTCGTTGACAACTATGATATTAATAAAGTAGAACTCTATTCACTGCGCCGTCAAGTTGGCTTCGTTCCACAAGATACCTTGCTATTTGAGGGAACAGTTGAAGAAAATATTGCCCTAACTAACCCAGATGCTTCCACAGAAGAAATCATTGAAGCAGCGACAACGGCAGCAGCCCATGAATTTATTATGAGCCTACCGAGAGGTTACAATACCCGTGTCGGAGAAAGAGGAACCGCTCTTTCTGGTGGACAAAGACAAAGAATAGCCATCGCCAGAACAGTGCTACAAAACCCCCGCATCCTAATTTTAGATGAAGCAACCAGCGCCCTAGACTACATCACAGAGCAACAAGTCTGCACTAATCTTAATCAGGCTTTTAAAGGGCGAACTGTACTTTTTATTACACATCGTCTCAGTTCTGTTAAAGGCGCTGATGTCATCGTTATGATGGATGCAGGTTCTATAGTTGAAGTAGGCTCACATGAAGAGCTAATGTCTAAACGCGCGCGTTATTATTCTCTCTATCAACAACAAGCATCTAAAATCTAAAGGTATATCTTTATGAGTCAAGCAAATGGTCAAAATGGTAACAACAGCGAGAAAACCGCTAAGACCGCAGTAACTATCCCACTTAAAAAAGCGGCTTCTTCTTTTAAACAGTCTCTAAACCCCTTTTCTAAAAGTGATCAAGCAGTCGTTCTTAAACAGTCCTCTAATTGGTCACGTGGCATAGTTTGGAGCATCATTGGAGTAACAGTTGCTTGTGTAGCTTGGGCCTACTTAGCTAACATTGAACAAGTAGTCACAGCAGAAGGAAAACTCAAACCTCAAGGTAAAGTTAAAGAGGTACAAGTGCCCCTCAATGGTGTAATTAAGGAAGTCTATGTCAAAGATGGAGAGAAAGTCCAAAAAGGACAACTACTAGCCATCCTTGATCCTACTGCCTCTAAAGCACAACTAATATCCTTAGAAAAAGTACTTAAGTCTTTAGAACAAGAAAACCAGTTTTATCAAACCTTAATGCAGAAGTCCCTGCAACCTGAAGAAATAGAACAACTAACTGTCAGTTTAAAGCTACCTAAAGAAGTCACAGCTTTAGTCCGCAATCGTATATCCTTGCTTAAAGAGAATAATCTCTTTCAAATGCAGTTAGATAACACCATTGGGGGTGGTACCTCTCTTTCTAGCCAAGAAACAGACCGTCTAGGTTCAGCACGTTTAGAAGCTGATTCTCGTGCTCAAGCAGCTAAACTAGAAATACAACAACAACAGGAACAATTAAAGCAAATTGAAGAGCGTCTAGCTAGTAATATAATCTTAATACAACAAGATAGAAAAATCTTAGCACAACTAGCCAATCGGAATAAAAGAGCGATAATTCAAGCCGAAAGAAGTTTAGAAATAGACAAGCAGCTTTTAGCACAAATTGAACCTCTCTTAAAAGAAGGTGCTCTCGGTGAGTATCAAGTGCAAAAACAAAGACAAGCAGTCAGTGACCGTTACAAAGATTTGGCTGAATTAAAAGCTAATGGTCAAGTTGAATACGATAAAATAAATCAACAGTTACAAACTCATCTCTCAGAAGTTCAACAATTCTTAAAAGATAAAGCTAGACTAGGCTATGCGATTTCTCAATCAGAAGAAAAGTTAATCAATACTAAGGCTCTTACTCAAAAAGATGTTAGAGATAAAATAGCAGAAAATAATAAAAAGCTAGCTGAAATAGATAGTAATATCAATAAAATAATTGTAGAAAATAGTAAAAAAATTGCCGAAACAGATAGTCAAATAAGTCAGGCAAAAGTCAACTTAAACTATCAAGAATTACGTGCTCCAGAAAAAGGAATTGTCTTTGACTTGCAAGCTACACCAGGTTATGTTCCAACAACCGGACAGGGTAAAGCTGTTGTCAAAATTGTGCCTGAAGAGAACTTGATGGCTGAGGTTGATGTGACTAACCACGATATCGGGTTTGTCCGCGAAGGAATGAAGGTTGATGTGAGAATTGATACCTTTCCCTACAGTGAATTTGGGGATATTAAAGGGGAAGTAATCGGAATAGGGTCTGATGCACTACCACCAGATGAAATTCATAAATACTATCGATTTCCTACCAGAGTTAAATTAAATCAACAGTCCTTAACGCTGAATAATAGAAAAATTCCCTTGCAATCAGGGATGGCCGTTACTGTTAATATCAAGGTTAAAGAACATCGGACCGTGATGAGTCTCTTTACTGAACTGTTTACCCCAAAAATTGATAGTTTGAAAACAATTAGGTAAAACCTTAGTAGTTAGTTTGAGCTATTCAGGAACTAAAAGGATTTAGGTCTCACAGTTTGTTAAACTTGGTAAAGAATCTGAAATTATTAAATCACTCCTCGTAAAGATATGGATCGTATAGGGGTTTTGTTACTCAATTTGGGAGGTCCTGA